>JBCCRV010000673.1:0-4197 GCA_039201085.1 Myxococcota bacterium
CCGCTTCACGAACCTCCTTCTGGAGCGCTCGCAGCTCCGCTTCATGCAGACCCTCACGACGCAGAAACTCTCCGAGCTCTTCGTCCTTTAGCACCGACGATGCGGTGTAGATTCGCAGCTTCTCGGTCGCGCTTCGCTTTCGGCTCGCGCTGCCTTTGGGTGGGTTGTCGTCTTGCGTCACAGCCCTCACTTTCGCGGTCTTCAACCAGCGTGACAACGTCTGCTGCGAAACGCCCGTCTCTCCCGCCAACGACGTCGCCGAACATGCGTCCGGTCCCGTCATTTTCTCCACCATCTTTGCCTTGAACTTCTCCGAGTACTTCACTGCACTCACTCCTGTCGCGCCCCCGTGATTTCTATCCAGGTGGTGCGGCAACTACCCTGACACCGGGGGCCATCGAACACGTCACCCGTCGACTCTCAACGACTGCTCGGGACAGCTTCGCGGGCATGGGCGATCGCCTTGCGGCAAGGCACGGGGCAATCGCCTTGCGGCGAGGCATGGAGCTGGACGGTTCGCGCCCGGCTAGCGATTGAGCTGACGAATGCTGAACGGGTAGGTGACGTCGAAGTGGGTTCGCTGAAAGCGTGGGAAGCGGGCCGTGCGAACGACGCCTTCCATGCAGCTGCCCTGTGGCGTACCGCCGAAGGGACGGCCGCCGATGTTCGCGCTGACGACCTGGCCGTTGTTGTTCACGCGAAGGCGTGCGGTGGCGATGCCTTCCTGATCGCCCGCGCATTGACGCATACGCGGCATCAATCCACCGAGGGCGCGCGTGACGGCGGCACGCGACGGCGTTTCGGGCAGGTTGCTCCGGTCTTCCATCGGTGCGGCGTCCATCGTGGGAACGGTGCGCGTGCCGCCGGCGGTGGGTGTGCCGCCGAGGGCGCGGTTGAGCAGATCGTCCATGTCGTCGCCCGCGGGCTCCATGGTCGACGCCCCCATGGCCGACGCCGCCATCTCGGACGGAGGCGCTTCCGTGGGGGCCATCGAAGGCGATTCGGCAGCGACGGGAAGCTGCGCTTCGGCGTCGCCGGACGCGGCGTTCATCTCCGACGCGGCGCGCGTTCGGGTGCGTCTTGCGTTGCCCGTGACCGCCGCCGAGGGACGGTCGCCCGAGGTCTCCGCGACTTCGCTCGGCTGCTCGGCAGTTTCTGCTTGTTCGGCTTCGGCGGGTTCAGCCGGCTGCGCGGCAGCTTCGCTCGGCTCGGCCGTTTCGGCCGGCTCGGCGGCTTCCGCTGGCTCGTCTGCGCCCGGGTTGCGGTCTGGCGTCGTGCCCGCAGCGCCTTCCGCCGATGATGAAGCGCTTGCGACGGGCTCTTCGGCGCCCGATTCGCGGGTCATGGCAAAGCCGACGGCGCCCACGCCGAGAAGGGCAACGAGGGCGATCAGCGCTTTGCCGGAACCGCCGGATGGCGCTTCGGCGGGCGTAGCGGCCACCGCCGCGCGGGGCTTTTCCTCGGCCTCTTCCTGGGGCTCGGTTCCTTTGGCGGTCTCGGTGGGCTGTTTCGCCTCCGCGTCGGGAGCGGGTGCGGCCATCGAAACCCGGCCGTCGTCTTCGTCCGCCTCCGCCTCGTCCGTCGGCGAGGGTGGGGCCATCGATGCGGCCAAACTCGCCAGATCGAGTGCTCCGTCGTCGTCGTCGTCTTCGTCTTCGTCCTCGGCTGGCGCCAGCGAGGGGCGGGCCAGGGCAGCAAGCTGCTCTGCGTCGAAGTCTTCGTCTTGCCGGTCGTCGCTCAAAGCTCTTTTCCTTGCATCGGCGCGTCTTGCACCATCAAAAGGGACTAGCCCTAGCACGCTCTTTGGCGGCGCGCCGGCCCCTTGAACCCGAGGGCGCGCCCGATCTTTGGGTCCGAGCTGGACGGTGCCAATGGGTACGGGGCGATCGGCGGAAAAAAAGTCCTGCCCGCACCGGGTCGCCGCTCCGCACCCGTCGAGCAAATCACTCGAGTTTTACCCCTTTGGCGCGGCCGGGGCGCCTTTTGCATCCGCTCTGCTATATCGACTTCATGGCCCTTCCCATGATTCGCGACCGCAAGGCCCCGCCCGCCGGCTCGGCGAAGCCGACGCCGGCATACCGCACTCAGCGGCGCTTCGACCGCGCCGCACGCCTCTTCGGTGAGGCGCCCCTGGGCCGTTTGATGGATGCGCGCGTACTTGTCGTCGGCGTGGGTGGCGTGGGGTCCTTTGCGGCCGAGGCCCTCGCCCGAAGTGGTGTTGGCACGTTGGTGCTCATCGACTTCGACCGCGTCTGCATCACGAACAGCAACCGCCAGCTTCACGCGATGAAGGGCACGATCGGCAAGGCCAAGGTCGAAGTGATGGCCGAGCGCCTTCGCTTGGTGCACCCCACGGCGGAGATCGAAGCCGTGACCGAGTTCTACTCGCAGGCGGCGAGCGAGCGGCTGCTTTCCGGCCGGGTAGACTTTGTCGTGGACGCGATCGACAACATCACGGCGAAGGCCCACCTGCTGGCGACGTGCCTCGCGCGCGGCATTCCCGTCGTGTCGAGCATGGGTGCGGCGGCCCGACTTGACCCCACCGCCATTGAGGTTGCAGACCTGGCGCATACGCGGGTCGATCCCTTCGCGCGCGCCGTGCGCAAGGTGCTCAAGCAGCAGCACGGCGTTGCGGCGACGGGCGACGCCGCCATTGGCATTTCGGCGGTGTTCAGCACGGAGCGCGCGCGCGAGCCGATCCCGCCCGCCTACGATGAAGGCACGGGCTTCGTGTGCGTGTGTCCGGGCGGAAAAAACGGACTGCACGACTGCGACCGACGGGCACGCATCGACGGCAGCGCCAGCTTCGTGACGGGCGCCTTCGGCCTCGCCGCCGCGAGCGTGGTGGTCCGGCGTTTCATCGAGGCGTAAGGCACTCTTTTGGGCGTCCTGCCTCGCGCGGATCGACCGCGCCGCTCGCCGAATAAATCCAGCCTCCGCAAAGCGAAGAAACGCGAGAGAAGTCTCATGCGGAGTGCTCGCCGGGACCGATCATATCGCCGGGGCAAGGCCCCGACGAGCTGTGGCGCATCTGCAGGTGGGAGAGGACGTGACGGAGGCGTTTCCGGCCGCAAAACGGCCGTGCGCAGCTATGATCGCCAGAATGGAGCGCACGTGACCGAGACGACGACGACCTTTTGCCGAATCTGTGAGGCCCTTTGCGGTCTTGAGGTTGAACGCGAGGGACAGCGCATCGTGGCCATTCGGCCCGACCGCGAGCACGTCGCGACCGGAGGCTTCGCCTGCGTGAAGGGCCTGAAGCAGCACGAGCTCTTCGGTTCGCCCGATCGGCTGAAGCGCCCGCTTAAGAAGATCGATGGGCGGCACGTGCCGATTTCCTGGGACCAGGCCATCGCCGAAATCGGTCAGGTCGTGCGCGAGGAACGCGCGATCGATCCAGACCGCATCGCGATGTACGTGGGCACGGCGGCGGGCTTTGGCGTGCTCCATCCGATCTTTGCGCAGGGTTTCATGACGGGCGTTGGCAGCAAGTCGATGTTCTCGTCGGCCACGCAGGATTGCGCCAACAAGTTTGCCGCGGCGCGCCATGTGTACGGCTTTCCATTCACCCAGCCTTTTCCAGACATCGAGCGGACCGAGTGCCTGATCGTAGTCGGGGCGAACCCCGCCATTTCGAAGTGGTCCTTCCTGCAGGTCAGCAACCCGATCGAAAAGATGCGTGCGATCGAGCGCCGTGGGGGCAAGATCTACTTTGTCGACCCGCGCCGGACCGAAAGCGCGCGCGTTGCCGGCCAGCACGTGCCGATTCGTCCGGCCACGGACGTGTTCTTCTACCTCGCCTTCCTGCGTGAGATCTTTGAGCGCGAGGCGCGCGGCGAGTTTCCGATCGATGCGGCGAAGCTCGACGCCGTCAGCAAGGGATGGCGTGAGCTGCGCGGCCTCTGCGAAGATTGGACGCCGGAACGCATCGAACCGGTCACGCGCATGCCAGCGCAAGCGTTGCGCTCGATGGTCGATGCGTACCTGCGCGCCTCGAAGGGCGGCGGCGCCGCGCTCTACAGTTCGACGGGCGTGAACATGGGCGGTCAGGGCGCGATTTGCTACTGGCTTCAGGAAGCGATCAACCTGGTCGCGGGCAACACGGACCGGGCCGGCGGAACGCTGGTGGGGCAGGGCGTCATCGACTTTCCCGCCTTTGGAAAACGCACGGGCACGCTGATGCGCAACGACGTGTCG
>JBCCRV010000674.1:0-4194 GCA_039201085.1 Myxococcota bacterium
GAGGCGGCGGCGGCCAGCCTTGCGGCCGCGACAGCGGAATGCGTAGGGCTCAAACCCTTTCCGGCGGTGGCCGCGAAGGCGATGCAGCTCGTGCAGGATCCCAACGTTTCCGTACCGATGCTCGGCGAGTGCATTGAGAGCGATGCGGTCATCGCGACGCGTCTCCTGCGGGGTGCGAACTCGGCGCTCTACCGGCCGGCCCGTCCTTACGTATCCATCGAGCAGGCGATCATGCGTCTCGGTCTAAACACGGTCGTCGAGCTGGTGGTCGGCATTGCGACGATGCAGATGTTCGACGACGAGAGCGGCGTCGGCGAACAGGTCCGTCGGCACTCGGCGGGCATGGCGGCCGTGTCGCGGGTGCTGGCCACGGAGCAGCGCTACCCCGGCGTCGGTACGGTGTTTCTCGCGAGCCTGCTCGCGGACATGGGACAGCTGCTCATCGCGCAGTCGGGCGAGCTCAACTACGCGGCGCTGCCCGAGAGCGCGCAGGACACCGATCAAACGCACCTCTACGAACGGGCTCAGCTCGGCTACGACCATGCGGTGCTGGGCGCTCACGTCCTGCACGAGTGGGAGTTCCCCTCGCTTCTATGCCAGGCCGTGGCGCTCAGCCATCAGCCCGTGCGCGCCTTCGAGTCCGCTGGTGAGCTGCCCCGCATCGTGACCTTCATGCGCGTGGCCGATGCGGTGATGCACGTCATTCGTGAGGCGCCGGAGGTCGATGCACTGGAGGAAGCCTGCCAAACCATTGCGAAGAGCATGGCGGGGCAGCGCCTGAGTCTTTCGCCGGCCGTGCTCGTGGCGATGTGGCCGCGCTTCGAAGAAACAGCGCACGAAATGGTCAGCCTGCTTTCGTAGCGCCGGCTGCGCGGGTGCGCCTTGCGTCATCGCCGGGAGGCGTGTACCGCGCTGTCGATGTGGTGGGCCGTCGGTGTGGTTGCGCTAGCGAGCGGAGCGCTTGCTATTTGGGGATGGCGCCTCCATCGCCATAAGGGCGGGCCCATTCTCCTCGTCATCTATCCGCTGCTCGTGGGTGTCTTTTCACCTTTCCTTGCGGGGGTCGTGGTCGTTGCCAGTTTGGTGAGCGCCTTCAAAGAAGTCGGAAGGGCCGCCGTGGAGGAAAAGGCGGATACGTTGAGCCAAGGCATTGCGACTTCGATGAACGCGGGTCTGGCGATTTTTGCCGTGCTGCTCGCGGTATCGTGGCTGCTGAACGTGCGCTACCAGCTTAGGCGCGCGGCGCCGCCGGCGGAAGCCAGCCCGGCCGATAACGGGATGGATACGCCCGCCGTCAAATAAAGGCGTCCAGTCCGTCCGCGCCGTCTCTTCGACGGGGAGCCGAAGGGGATCGCTTCTTCTCAGCCAAGTCGGCTCGCGAACGCTCTGACCACGAATCCGCGCACGCTTTTCGCCTACGAAGCCTGGCGTGTCGAAGTGCCACTCTTGCTTCAGGTAGCGATCGCGGGTGTCACAAAAGCCAGGTAGGCTTCCGCCGATGGCGTATACGGTCTTCGCGCGAAAGTACCGGCCCCAGACCTTCGAGTCGCTCGTGGGTCAGGAGCATGTGGCACGCACCCTCGCGGGCGCGATCGAATCCGGACGCGTGGCGCACGCGTTTTTGTTCACCGGTGTTCGCGGCGTCGGCAAGACGACGACGGCGCGCCTTCTGGCGAAGGCGCTCTGCTGTGAGCACGGCCCAACGCCCACGCCCTGCAACAAATGCCCCGCCTGCCTCGACATCACGGCGGGCGTGGACATGGACGTGCAGGAGATCGATGGCGCGTCCAACAACGGCGTCGATGACGTGCGCCGTCTTCAAGAATCGCTTCCGTATCGGCCCGCCCGCAACCGCTTCAAGATCGTGATCGTCGATGAGGTTCATATGCTCTCGGCGGGTGCCTTCAACGCGTTCCTGAAGACGCTCGAGGAGCCGCCCGAGCACGTGAAATTCATCTTTGCGACGACGGAGAGTCACAAGGTTCCCGTCACGATTCGATCGCGCTGTCAGCGCTACGACTTTCGCCTAATTCCGCAGCAGGTCGTGGCCGATGCCGTGCGCCGCATTCTCGATGCCGAAGGCGTGAAGGCCGACGACGGCGCCGTGCGCATTGTGGCGCGCGAAGCCGCCGGTTCGATGCGCGATGCGCTCACGCTTCTCGATCAGCTTGTCGCCTTTGGCGACGACGGACTGACGGCGGCGCGCGTGGCGGAGCAGCTTGGCATCGCGGCGCGCGAGTCGGTGCAGCGCGCCGTTGCCACGCTGCTCGAAGGCGACGCTGCTGGCGCCCTCGGTGCGGTAGACGCCGTGCTCAGTCAGAGCGCGGACCCGCTGCATTTCGCGCGGCAGGTGATCCAGCATCTACGCGACGGCGTGGTGCTCCGCATGACGGGCGATGAGACTGAGCTCGTCGACCTGGTGACCGAAGAGCGCGATGAGTTGCGGCGTCTGGTGGCGCCGCACGAACCGCTCGAGCTTCAGCGGGTCTTTGCAGGCGTTGCCAAGCTGGTCGACGAGATCGCCGAGGCGGATCGGCCACGTCTTGCGCTCGAGATGGGGTTCGTTCGCATCGCCACCCGCCCGGCGTTGCAGGGGGTGGAAGGTTTGATCGCGCGCCTCGAAGCGCTCGAAGAGCGGCTCGGGCCGGGCGGCGGCGGACCCCGCCGGGGGGGCACCTCCGGCCGAGGCGGCCGGGGCGGCCGTCCACCTCAAGCGCCGCGGGGTTCGGCAGCGCCGGCCACACGCGCGGGCCCCTCGGCCCAGGTGGGGCCATCGGCGCCGGTGGCGTCGGGTGCGGCGGCCGCGCGAGCGGATGCTTCCGAAGTACCGATCCCGGCGTCGAGTGCCCCGCGCTCTGAGGCGCCGCGGTCGCGTTCCGGGGGCAGCGCATCGAGCGCCGAAGCCTCGCCGAAGGAGGAGGGCTCGCCGGGTGTCGCTTCGCCTGGGCGGGATGCGGACGCCGCCTTGTCGCAGCGTCCACCCGCGCGGCGTCCACCCGCGCAGCGTCCACCCGCGCAGCGTCCACCCGCGCAGCGTCCACCCGCGCAGCGTCCACCCGCGCAGCGTCCACCCGCGCAGCGTCCACCCGCGCAGGGTGCTTCTGCCCAGCCTCGGGAAACCTCGTCGGCTGACTCCGAGGACGCCTCCCCGGTGCGCCGTGCTGCCCTACAGGAATGGGGGGCCATCGTGGACGAACTGCGTGAGGCGCGCCCTGCGCTTGCGGCAGTCCTCGAGCACGGTGTGCCCCGCGCGGTTTCCGCCGAGCGGATCGTGCTTTCCTTTCAGAAGAACTCGTTCTACGGCCGTCAGGCCGATGCGCCCGCGGCGCGGGAAGCGATTGGCGAAGCGGCGAAGAAACGCTTCGATGCATCGCCCCCGATTGAGGTTCGCTTCGACCTCTCCGCGGACGACCAGGGTCGTTCGGTGGCCGCCGTCGAGGCGACGCGCCGCGACGCGCGGCAAAAGCAGCGGCGCCGCGACGCGCTCAACCATCCGGTCGTGCGTGACGCGATTCAGGTGTTTTCCGAGTCGACGGGACGGATCGCCGTGCATCTCGACCGGGAAGAGTCCGCCTAAATCACGCCTTTCGATTGGACGAGGGCGGCCCGTGGGTTAGACCTCCTCCATGAAGTTCCGCGGTGGAATGGGCGAGCTGATGCGGCAGGCAAGCCGCATGCAGCGAAAGATCGAAAAGCGCAAAGACGAGCTCAAGGACGAAGAGTTTGAGGCCGGCGCGGGCAACGACCTCGTCGTCGTGACGGTGAACGGCGCGTCGGAGCTGGTTAAGGTGGCCATCGATCCCAAGGCCCTCGAAGACGAGGGACTCGAAATGGTCCAGGACCTGATGGTTGCCGCGACAAATGCGGCCCTCGTGAAGGCCAAGGAACATGTGGACGGTGAGCTCGAGAAGGTCACCGGTGGTCTAAAGATTCCCGGTCTAGGTTGAGCGAAGACCGGGGTCATCGAACCTGGTTGATGGACACCATGCACGGCCCGCGCGCACCACGATGAGCGATCCGATCGCCGATCTCATCTCGCTCCTCGGCCGGCTTCCGGGGATCGGGGAGCGCACAGCCGCCCGGCTGGCCTTTCACATACTCGCGTCTGAACGCGATTATGCCGAAGCGCTTGGTGCCAGCCTTTCGCAACTGCACGAGCGCGTGAAGCGCTGCGAGCAGTGCGGCAACTTCTGC
>JBCCRV010000675.1:0-4194 GCA_039201085.1 Myxococcota bacterium
ATGCGTTCGTAGCCGCGGTCGATGTGGTAGACGCGCAGCACTTCCGTGGTGCCGCGCGCCACGAGGCCTGCGATGACGAACGCATCGAAGAGAAGTTCGCCGGCCTTGGCGCCACAATCGAGCGAGTGCCCGGTCGTGCCTGACGCGAACGCAGAAAGCCCGTCGTCTTCGCTCGACTCAAACACCCGGGGCACGAGCGACGCGCTGACCATCGCCGTGCCCAAGGGGCGAGTGCTGAAGCAGCTCGTTCCGCACCTGCAGCGCGCTGGCATCAAAACGGCGCCGCTCATGGACGACTCGCGAAAGCTCATTCGCGAGACCACCCTGCACGCGAACCAGCGCCTCCGCTTTTTGATGCTCAAGCCCGACGACGTACCCACCTACGTCGAGTACGGCGCCGCCGACCTTGGGGTCGTCGGCCGAGACGTGCTCCTCGAACGGGACTACGACGTGTTTGCGCCCGTCGATCTCGAGCTCGGCAAATGCATTCTGGCCGTGGCAGGCAAAGCCGGCACCCGAATCGCGAGCGATGGGGTGCTTCGGGTGGCTACGAAGTTTCCCGGCGTGGCCGCGAAGCACTTTCGCGAACGTGGCCAGCCCATCGAGCTCATCTTTGTGCAGGGCAGCGTCGAACTCGCGCCTCTTACGGGCCTCGCAGATGTGATCGTCGATATCGTGGAAACGGGGAAGACGCTTCGTTCGAACGGCCTCGAGGTGCTCGAACCGATCGAAAAGGTCAGCTCGATGGTGATCGTCAATCGAGCCGCGTTGAAGCTTCGGCGCGACGTGATTTCGCCACTGATGGAAGCACTCGCTCCCGACTGAGACGGCTGGCGCTCCTGGCCCGCCGACCCCAGGACTTGCCCATGATATCGGACAAGGAATGGCGGGCGCGTCTCTCGCCCGAGCGCTACCGAATTCTCCGAGAAAAGGGCACCGAACGCGCTTTCACAGGCGCCCTTTGGGACCACAAGGGTGAGGGCAGCTACCGCTGCGCCGGCTGCGGCGTGAAGCTCTTCGAAAGCGACACGAAGTACGATTCCGGTTCGGGTTGGCCATCGTTCACGTCACCGGCCGAGGGCGCGCCCGTCGGCGAAGTCGAAGACCGCTCGTACGGCATGCGCCGCGTTGAAGTGGTGTGCAGCAATTGCGGCGGTCACCTGGGGCACGTCTTTGAAGACGGCCCCGGGCCCACGGGTCTTCGCTATTGCATCAACTCCGCCAGCCTCGAGTTCACAGGCGCGACGGCGGAAACCGAAGGCCAAGGGTGAGGGCCCACGCCGCAGCGCTCCTGCTGCTCGCCTGCGGCGAGGCCAACGCACCGGCTGCGGCCCAGCGCTCGGAGCCCGCGACGCTTGAAACGCTGAGCGAAGTCGGCGCGGAGGCGCTATCGGGCGTCCTTCGGGGGCGAAGCGAACGGGTGCTGCTCGTAAACCTATGGTCGACGTGGTGCCAACCGTGCATGGAAGAAATGCCGGCGCTCCTAGCGCTTGACCAGCGCTACCGCGACCGCGGCCTTGGCACCGTGCTCATCTCGATGGACATCGCCTCGGCCCGTCCCGCGGCGCTGAGCTTTCTTCAGGAACTCGGTGCGCCCTCCCCTGCCTACGTGCGAAGCGGCAGGGACGCGGACTTCATCCCCGCGGTGCATGCAGACTGGAGCGGTACCTTGCCCGCCACGCTGCTGCTCGACGCTGAGCGCCGCCCCTTGGGCTTTTGGACCGGCGAGGCGCCGCTAGCCGAGCTGGAAGCGGCGATTCAGCGCGCCCTTTCGCCGCCGTAGGGCCTGTCTTCAAATGAACACCCATGCCTTCGCGCCCAGCCCATCCACGATTTTTCCGTCTCTTCGGCTCGAAATCCGCTGGGGATTCCTTCGCCTCATAGACGCAAACTCGCAGACGATCTGACCACGAATCCACGTGGCGTTCATTTGAAGACAGGCCCTAGACCGGCGCGGACGTTTAGCGGACCTTGTTTGGGCGTTCGGATGGGGCGAGGCGCGAGGACGCAGGACGGCGACTGCGATTCCGGGACGAGAGAGCGCAGAGACCGTTGCAGGCCGGGCGGCTGAACAAGGTCAGCTACACTGCACGGCGGTCTTTCTCGCTTCCTGACGATCCTCAGCGCTCGGGAATGCACAGTTCGGCAGGCACGCTGACGTCATTCGTTTCGCCAAGCGCCAATCGTCCACTGCCCGGGCTTCCCTCATCCACGCGGTTGCGCCCCCACACCAAGTTGGTCCCGTTTTGGTAGCGGTAGCCCGCACGAATACCCATCGCCATGCGCGTGGTTCCCTCGAGATGCGGGACGATCGCGGCCGGAAGCGGCTCGCTTTCGATGCCGTCCCCCCAATCGGCGTCCGACCTTGGTCCCCAGCAGCCATACACTTCTTCGCCCTCCATGCTCGCGCGGGCGCATGACGCAAGGTCGCCGAAGAAAACCTCGCTGGTTTGCAGGGAGGAGATGCGGCGAAGTTCGTGAAGCGGATCGTCGTCGTCCCGCCCGTTCGTGAATTCGCGGGCCGAGCCGAGGCACCAAATCTCGCCGACGGCGTTCACAGCGCACGACTGGTTGCGACCGGCGAAAATGGCCGTCCAATCGGTCTCATCGGAAATCCGGTTTGGCAGCTCCACGGTGGCCGAGGGTTCGAGACCGACCTGTCCTTCGTCGTTCCGGCCCCAGCAATAGATGGCTCCGCTCATGGTCAACCCGCACGCGTGAATGCGGCCCGGGTCAACCTGCCGCCATGGATCGCCTTCGATGGTGAAGATCGGTGCGGGCGAAAGTCGAGTGGTGGGTCTGGCCGGGTCGAGGATACCGGATTCATTGCTGCCGAAACCGACCCACACGCCGTCCACCCGCTCGGCGAGGTTGTGGTTCGCGACGCTGTAGGTGAGCACGCGAACGTAGCCTTCCTCATCGATACGTCGCGGCGCCTCGATGGGGCCGCCCTCGAGCGTGCCCGCCTGACCCGAGAAGTTGTTTCCCCAGCAAAAGAGACCCCCGTCGCGAATGCCGCAAACATGTGCGGCTCCCACCGCGACGGAGGTCCACCCGAATGAGCTACCGATGCGGGTAGGATCGGAAACGACCGACGGGGGGCTTCGGCGCGCCAGCTGGAAGCGGTGGTTCTCCCCTGCGCAGTAGAGAGCGCCGCTCGCGAGGATGAAGCAACCCGTTCGGGCGCCAATGCTCACGTTTGCAAAAGCGGGCTGTTCACCGCACGTTCCCGCCGTGCACGTTGGCGTTGGGCAATCGCAGCTTTGGCACTCAAAGCCGGCGAGTCCGCATGAGGTTGCATCCGTGCCTTCCTGGCAGACGCGGCCGTCCCAACAGCCTCGGCAGCACTCGCCGAAGTAGCACTGACCGCCGGGGCAGGACACGTTGCTAAGATCGCGCAGCGTGCACGTGCCGTTCTCACAGCGCGCTTCGACACACGGGTTGTCGCTCTGACAGTCCGCGCATTCGCCCTCGGCGGCGACGTCCACCCCTGCATCGATCGCCGCGTTTTCGCATCGGCCTTCGAGGCACGACTCACCGACCTCACACTGCGACCCCGCCGCCGCCTCGACCTGCACTTCTAGCCGACCGGAGCCGCGTGCTTCGAGGTCAACGCTGGCGCAGCCCGCCGCCACCACCTGGCAGTCGCCGTCGACGAGCCGCGCGAAGAGACCGTACTGGCCGGGGGCCACATCACCGAGCGGAGACGATGCACCCGCCACGGCAAATCGCAGCACCACCCGACCGTCGATGCGGCCCGTTACGCTTTGCGCCTCACAGCTGGACACGATGGCCACTTCGACGGTCGATGCCTCGGGAAAGGCGTCCGCGTTGCGAACGACGACGTCATACTCCTGCGAGCACGCGACGCTCAGCATCGGCACCAGCATCAGCCACACCTTCATGGGCGCGCGTCGCGCTCGGTGATCGTCAAGTATGGCGCCCAGCATGGAAGAGGAGTCCGGACCCATCATATCCGCGAAACACGCGCACTTGAAGTGAAGGCGTCGCCCGCCTCGAAGTTCCATAAAGCGTTCTTCCGCTCATTAGCGGGGCGACCTTGCGCGGGGCGACCTGGTGCGGGGCGACCTGTGCGCGGCGACCCGTGCGCGGCGACCTGTGCGGGGCGACCTTGTACGCGGCGACCTGTGCGGGGCGACCTGTGCGGGGCGACCTGGTGCGGGGCAACCTGTG
>JBCCRV010000676.1:0-4184 GCA_039201085.1 Myxococcota bacterium
CCCCCCCCGGGGGCGCGCCCCCGGCGGCGCGGGCGGCCCCCCCCCCCACCCCCCCCGCGGGGGGCCTCGGGGCCCGGGGGGGGGCGCCCGGTATGGGCGGGGGACGCTCTTCGTCATTTTCGTCATACGAAAGGCGGGGGACGCTCTTCGTCATTTTCGTCATACGACCACCTCATTGGCTCAAGCCGCGTCGTATGACGAAAAAGACGAAGAGCGTCCCCCTTTTCTAGCGCACACGCCAGCGGGCCGTTCCCCAGCGGGCCAGCGGGCCGTTTCCCAGCGGGCCAGCGGGCCGTTTCCCAGCGCGCCAGCGGGCTGTTTCCCGCGCGCCAACACTCCTGACGAAAGAGACGAAGAGCCTCCCCGTTTCCCAGCGCGCCAATTTCCTGACGAAAAAGACGAAGAGCGTCCCCCTTTCCTCCCTTTCCTAGCGACCTTTCCTGACGAAAAAGACGAAGAGCGTCCCCCTTTCCTAGCGCCCCCTCCTTCCCAGCGCCCCTTTCCTAGCGCCTCCCTTTCCTAGCGCCCGTTTCCTAGCGCACGCGCCGTTTCCTAGCGCACGCGCCAAAGCGATGCGTGAAGATGCTCGACGAGTAGCTCCGGCGGCCGGCCGCGCTGGGCCGCAAGCTCGTCGACAAAGCGCGGGTTGGGGCTGAAGAGAAACACCGGGCCCGGGTGAGGCGGAAGCGCATAGTCCTCCACCGTGGGAAGAAGCTGCACAAACGCGTCGGGCGCCAGAAGTCCGCAAAGCGCCAGCATATTGCCGGGGTGATGCCGCTCGTGATCGACCACGATCAGGGGCTCGGCATGCGCGTTGATCTCCGCGGCGATCGCTGGAAGCTCGGTGCTGAGACCCTTGGTCCACGGTGCGCGCGCTTGAGTGATGAAGATCGATGAGCCAGCCATCAGCACGAGGAGCGCCGCAGCTGCCTTGGGGCGACGCGCGATCGCGAAGGCCGCCATCACCAGGAGCGCGAGCAAGCTTGGCAGCAGGTAGCGCGTCGAGACGGAGCGAATGCCGCCCGCGAGCAAGTCGGGCATGAGAAGGAGGAGCACCGGCCCCGCAAAGAGGCAGAGCGCAAAGCGCGCCGCGTCTTCGCCTTTACGAAGCGCGCGCGTCAGCCACGCAAGGGGCGGCACGAGTGTCAGCACGATGATGAGCCCGCCCCACTGACCCAACGCATCGGCGCCGTTGTCAAAGAAGGTGCGCCCAAGGTTGAGTCCGAAGGTGCCGAGCAGCTCCGCGCGCGGGATCTCGATCGTGGCCATCCACGCCGTCGACGCGGCAAGCGCATCCCAGTTCTGCACCAGCAGGTGCGCCCACGGGGCGAAGAGCGGGAGTGCACCCGCGCCGCAGAGCGCAAAAGCGACGAGCCCCGCCCGCGACCGTGAGCGGGCTGCGTTCCAAACGACATAGAGCGTATGGGCGAGCGCAATGCTGAGACTCGAAAGGGAGACGTAGAAGCACGTCGCCATAAGAAAGGCATAAAGCGCGTAGTGCATGCGCCGCCGCGTTCGACGGGCGCGCAGCAGCGCCGCGCTGCTGGCCGCGAAGGCCGCCACCCAAAGGGCGTATTCCCGCGCCTCTAGCGAAAACAGGACAAACACCGGACTCACGGCGAACAAGAGCGGCAGCACGCGTCGCAGCGCGCGCGAGGGCGCTAGCTCCCGCCCTAGCCAAGCCACGCCTAAAAGCGCCAGCAACGAAGACAGCACGGACAGCCATCGCAACCAATACAAGCCGCCATCTAGGTTCGCGAAGGTCGTCGGATTCAGGCTCGTCCAAGCGCGGGCCGCCGCGTAGTAGAGCGGCGGATGCTGCGGTTCGTCGCGCGCCAAGCCGGCGGCCGTTTCCGCCACCCCCTGCGTCCTATCAAACGTGCGCGCATGCTGCAGCGCCCGAATCGGCCGCACCACCCCGTCAAAGAGCGGCAGCCAATCGTCCCCACTTCGACCCGACGCAAACACCTGCGTAAACACCTCGTCGTGCCAAACGATGGCGCGCTCCGGCGCAGCGCGCAGCGCACCGAACGCGACGAGCACGAGGAGTGCATAGAGGGCGCTTTTCGCGGGGCGGTTTTCGGGCGGGTTCATGGGGGAGCCGGCGGCGGGGGACACCGCCTTCGTGACCACCACTGGTGCTCAGTGACGAGATGTACCCAGTCTTCATCGGAAGTCAGCATGTCGATAGGCTCTTCCAGTGTAGCGTCCAGCGTCCAACCGCTTGCTCCGTGGCGCCAAAGCTCCTCCCGCAGCGCGAGCAGGAGATTCGGGCCCACTTCCAGGTGGCGCCGGCTTCCGTCGCGGCCCGATCGGCCGCGGTCGAAGTCGTGGTGATCGCGATCTGCCGGGAGCGCGATCCACTCCCTGCGGCTGCGGCTCCATGCGACGGCAACATCGCGGCACGGAAATACCCATCGAAATCCGAGCGAACCCCAAGCATAGCAAGGGAGGTCAGGTCGGGGCGGTGCTTCCCATACTTCTGGAGGAGCCGCAGATGCCTCCCATTGGGCTCGTTCGATCGCACCCCAAGCGCCATCAAGACCGCGTCTTGCGTATGCCTCCGTCGGACCGCTTTGGTCGCGCCTTCCGTTCCAGCGTGTTCTTACGAGCAGCTTGCCGCTGTCGTCGTGTATCCGCACGTCGATTCCGTAGTAGTCATCTACCAGCCCATTGCTGTATTCACGCTCCCATCGATTGCCGTCCCAGTGCAGGACGGTCATCCTCGTGCCGATGACGTAGACGTCGTCGGCGGCTCGCGCGTGGACGGCGACGAATCCAGTCCTTCGACCGTTTCCATGGTTTAGCGCGGGCATCACTTCGTGATCGACGCTCGCCCAACCGTCCGGAGAGGAAATCGCCACATACCCGCGGCTGGCGACCACCAGCTCGGGCCCAACGTTGTCGAAGTGCACGAAGTCGCGGTCGCTGAGCGTCGGCAGGGCGCCGCGACGGACCCAGGAAGGGTCGCAGGCATCGGGCGACGCCGGCGTGGCAGCGCGTTCGACCGTTCGCTCTGCATGTTCGGACTGCGTTTGCTCTTCTAAAGCCTCGGGCTCCGCAGGCGAACGCGATGCTGACGAGTCAGAGCAGCCGACCAAGACGACGGCATGCAGCACGATAGCGATCGAAGCAATGTGTGCCGTCATTTACGTGGAGCTCGTCGGTAGACCCATGACGGAGAAGAGACTATTCCGCGACCGACGACTTGCCCATGAGGTGTGACCTGCGCGTCTCGAAAGACGCGCACCGAATGCGTCAGCAACCACCACTCGTGGGGCGCTTCGCTCCGTTCAAACGTTCGCTAAGCCCACGGTGACTAGGGGCATCCGCGGGCAACCCCGTCGAACTCGCTGATCGCGTCGGTGCAGTTCATGTCCAAGACGAATACCGGTGTCGGCTCGCCGGAGGACTCTCCCGTCTCAGGGTCGAAGTTCTCGGGAGCGTAGCGGACCAGCTCGTACGTGATCGGATCCGCGTCCAGAACGGGTCCGCGAATGTTGTAGAGGCCAGGGTTGCGTTCCGAACCCATGAATAGGGTCACGTCGTCTTCCATCAGAGTTCCCGTGGCCCAGTTGCACGTGTAGGACTCCTCCAGAGAGAACGGGCAGTTGTGGTAGCCCTCACCATCGACGATCCAGGAGTGCTTGACCCACCATGAGCCGCCACCGACGTCCGTGACGTACTCCCGACCCGTCCCGTTCAGGTAGACCGCGTTGGGGTGGTAGCAAGCGGTCTCGCCGGTGCGCGCGGTCGCGCACTCGCTAGGCCCGACTTGAACCGGAGCGGTGATCTCACCCATCAAGCGACTCTGGGCGTAGACCGTCACTCGCCGCGTCTGCAGGTCAACGTGGGTGTCTTGAATGCTCTCGACAGGTACCGGCAGGCCATCCACCGGAACCTCGGCGACCCAGTAGCCGTCATGCAGCTCGAGCATGGCGTATCGACCCTCGAGCTGGTCGTCCGCATCGAGGGAGCTGTCATCGGCGCACGCGGCTATGAACAGAGGCAAGGCGAGGGCGAGGGTCCGGGGCGAGGCAGTACGCATGAGTCTTCCTTTGTGATCGTGGCGACGCCGGCCTCATCCAGCGTCCCCATTGCGCGGAAGGACGCCGACGGAAGTTTCCCAAAGACGAGGACGTAAGGGGAAACTTCCGTCGGCGTCCTTCCGCGCAATGGGGACG
>JBCCRV010000677.1:0-4166 GCA_039201085.1 Myxococcota bacterium
GGCCCGTGAGCGCCGCGCGGCGGATCAAGCCCGGCGGGCCGCAGAACGGGAAGCCGCGGCGCAGCGTCGCGCGGCTGCGCGGCAGAACTCGATGCGATCGACCATGCGGCGCCGAACGTCGATGATGAACAGCAGCGCGATGGGCGCTGGCTTCACAACCGACAACCCGTATTAGTCCCCTCAAAATCCAGGCTCTCGCCCGTTCGGTGCCTTTAGCGGATCGCTGCTTCGCTAGGACCGATCGCGCCGAGCCCGTCCACCTGCTAGGGAATGCCCATGGGCATGACGTACCGGGACGCCGGCGTGGATATCGACGCCGGCGAAGAGCTCGTGCGCCGCATCAAGCCACTCGCCGCGGCCACGACGCGACCGGGCGTGCTCGGTTCGCTCGGAGGATTCGCCGGGCTCTTTGCCTTGCCAAAGATGCACGACCCGGTGCTGGTCTCCGGCACGGACGGCGTGGGCACCAAGTTGAAGCTCGCGTTCAGCGCGGACCGCCACGACACGGTCGGCATCGACCTCGTCGCAATGTGCGTCAACGACGTCCTCACGATTGGCGCCGAACCGCTCTTCTTCCTCGACTACTTCGCCACGGGCGAACTCGACGTGGGTCGGGCTGAGGCGGTCGTACGGGGCATCGCCGAAGGGTGCAAACAAGCCGGATGCGCACTCCTCGGTGGCGAGACCGCGGAGCTGCCGGGCTTCTACGGCGGCGGCGAATACGACCTCGCGGGCTTCGTCGTCGGCGTCGTCGAACGCGACGCCATCCTCGACGGCAGCAACGTTCGCGAGGGCGACGCGCTCATCGCCCTGCCTTCGTCGGGTCTTCACAGCAACGGATTCTCGCTGGCGCGACGGGCCCTGGAGGGACAGCTGAAGGGCGAAGTGTTGGACGCCCTGCTCACGCCGACGCGCATCTACGCCCCCGCAGTTCGGGCCGCACTCGCCGCCGGCGGCGTGACGGCAATGGCACACATCACCGGCGGCGGTCTGACGGACAACGTGCCCCGGGTGCTTGGCGATTCCCTCGACGCGCATATCGACACGACGAGCTGGCAGCTGCCGACGATTTTTCAGCGCATTTCCGACGCCGGTTCGGTGGAAACGAGCGAGATGCGCCGCACCTTCAACCTCGGCGTGGGCTATGTCTTCGTCGTCGCCGCCGCGCACGAGGGCACGGTGATGAAAGCTTTGCAGGAGGCCGGCGAGTCGCCGTGGCGCGTCGGCGAAGTTCGCGCCGGCGAAGGGCGCGTGGTCTATCGATGACACGCGTCTGTGCCTTCGCGTCGGGACGCGGCAGCAACCTTCGAGCACTGGTAGAAGCCCACGAAAGCGGGCGCTGCGCAGCGGAAGTCGTGGCGGTAGTCAGCGACCGAAGCGATGCCCCCGCCCTCGCCTTTGCGAAGGAACGCAGGCTGGCCACGCACGTCGTTCCCTTCAGGCGCCAGGAGCGCGACGCGTGGAACCGACAGCTCGCAGAGGCCTTCACGGCGTCGGAAGCGACGTGGGCGGTGCTCGCGGGTTTCATGCGTATCGTGGGCACGCCCCTTCTGGAAACGACAGGCGGACGCATCGTCAACGTGCACCCTTCGCTGCTTCCCGCCTTCCCGGGTCTTCACGCGCCCGCCCAAGCGATCGCCGCCGGCGTGCGGGTGAGCGGATGCACCGTGCACCTGGTCGACGGTGGCGTCGATACGGGCCCGGTGCTTGCTCAGGCCTCCGTTCCCGTGTTTCAGGACGATGACGAGACCGCGCTCCATGCGCGTATCCAGCAGGTGGAGCACCAACTCCTCCCCTTCGTTCTCGACGCCATAGCGCTCGGACGCCTGGATGAACGTGCGCGCTGGCGGGACGGCGGTCGAAGCGTCGCCGAAAGGGCGTGGCGTTGAGGTATCGCTACTACGACGTCGTGGTGCTTGGTGGCGATCTGGGCGGCTGCCTCACCGCCGCTCTTGCTGCAAAGCGCGGGCTGCGGGTGCTTTTGCTCGGCCAAGGAGCCCGCCCGGCGGAGTACCGCATCGGCGGGCACGCGTTTCCTCGTGCGCCGTATACGTTTGGCGCCGCCCATAGCGAAACCGCCAAACGGGTGCTGGGCGAACTGGCGATGGGCCAGGTTTTTCGGCGCCGAGCGGCGCAAATGGACCCCACGTTCCAGTTGGCAACGCCGAGCCACCGCATCGACGCGCCGGCGGATCCCGAGCTCTTCGAGCGCGAGATCGAACGGGAGTTTCCCGACGTTCGCCGCGCCGCCCTCGACGTGCTCCGACTGGTTCAGCGCACGGGCGCCGAGCTCGAGCAGGTGCTCGAGCGCTCACCCTTTTGGCCACCGACGACCTTTCTACAGCGCCGCGAGTTTGCTCGCGCGACGGCACACCGAGTCTTCGACCGGTCCGGCGCCGGCTTCGATCCCTTTGCACAGCTGCCGAGTTCGCACCCCCTGCGCACGCTGGTGGGCGTACCCGGCGCCTTCGCGGCCAACCTCGACCCGGCCCAACTACCGCCCCTTGCGGTCCTTCGCCTCTTCGAGAGCTGGACCCGCGGCAGCGCGCGCCTGCGCGGTGGACTTCGCTGGTTCATCGAGGCGCTCGTCGAACGCATCGAAGCGAACTCCGGCGACGTGCGCATCGATGAGGGCGCAGAAGCCTTGCTTACCAAGCGCGGCGCCGTGACCGGCGTTCGACTGGCGGCGTCGGACGAAGAGATCGGCGCCGGCGCAGTGGTATGCGCGATTCCCGTGATGGACGCCGCGAAGCTGCTTGCGGACCGGGGACTGCTGGGCGAGCTCTTCGAACGGCACGGCGAACCAAGCGTTCGCTACTTTCGCTACACGCTGAACATTCTCGCCGCCGAAGAGGGTTTCCCTGTTGGGATGGGCCGTGACGTGTTCTCGATCTTCGACGACCGCTCGCCGCGCTCCGGCGCAAATATGCTGCGCCTAAGCGCCGCGGCGCCCGACGGCAGCGGCACGCGGCTGCTCACGGTGGAAGCGCTCCTTCCGAGGCGCGAGGTCGAAGAAGTCGGCCGCCAGCTTCGGTCCGCACGCGAACGCATTCTCGGTGCGGTCACCGAACTCGCGCCCTTCTTTGGCGATCATATTCACCTGGTCGACTCACCCCACGACGGGCGCGACCTGCAGGACTTCGCTCAGCGCACATCGATTGCGCCGGAGAAACCTTGGACACGCGGCCCCAGCACAATGAAGCGGGTTCATGGCTTTCCCGTGCTCGACCATCTCGGGTGCCAAGGCATGCCCGTGCTCACGCCGGTTCGAAACCTCCTCCTCTCGGGCTCACAGATTTGGCCCGCGCTCGGTGAGGAAGGTCTCTTCCTCGCCGCGCAAACCGCCGCTGAACAGCTGCTTCGCTCCGAGCGCGGACGCTCCTGGAAACGCTTTCGTCTTCGCGACCGCCTCGACGTCGGCTGACGTGAGAGCCGCGCTCTCCAGACCGCAAAGCGATCTAGCGAGGGCACCCGGGCCAGCCGACCCCTCGGGCGGCGTGGTAGGCTGGAATCATGCACGATCAGGACGGACGCCCTCGTATCAGTCTCAGGCAGCTGCTGCAGGTCATGATTCAGCGGGGCGCCTCGGACCTTCACATCACCACCAACACGCCGCCCCAGCTGCGCATCGATGGCAGGCTTGCGCCGCTACGAACGGACGCGCTGAACCCGATCGCCACAAAGGCCCTTTGCTACGAGGTAATGACCGAAGAGCAAAAGGTGAAGTTTGAGCGACACAACGAGCTCGACTTTTCCTTCGGCATGAAGGGCCTTTCGCGCTTTCGAGCGAACGTCTTTATGCAGCGCGGCGCGGTGGCGGGCGCCTTTCGCGCCATTCCCTTCAAGATTCGCTCGCTGCGTGAGCTCGGTCTGCCGAGCGTGGTCGGTGAGCTCTCCGCCCTACCCCGCGGGCTCGTGCTTGTGACGGGCCCGACGGGCAGCGGCAAGTCCACCACCCTCGCGGCGATCATCGATCGCATCAATACGGAACGGCGGAACCACATCATGACGGTGGAGGATCCGATCGAGTACCTGCACGAGAACAAGAACTGCGTGGTGAACCAGCGCGAAATCGGCGCCGATACGGAGAGCTTCAAGGGTGCGCTCAAGTACGTCCTTCGCCAGGACCCGGATGTGGTGCTCGTCGGTGAGATGCGCGACCTCGA
>JBCCRV010000678.1:0-4145 GCA_039201085.1 Myxococcota bacterium
ACGAAGAACTCCATCGCGTACGCGTAGCCAACGAGCGTGCCCGTTCCGAGCATGAACTTGTTCATCAAGTCCAGGTGCTTGATGGTGACGAGCTCGTGCATGCCGAACACCGTTCGCACGATCAGCATGAGCGTGAGCACGAGAGCAAAGCCGCTAAAGACGGCGCCCGCGACGAAGTACGGCGGGAAGATGGTGGTGTGCCAGCCGGGGATGACGCTCGTCGCGAAGTCGAAGCTAACGACCGAGTGCACGGAAAGCACCAGCGGCGTCGAGATGGCCGCGAAGATGAGGTAGGCGCGCTCGTAGTGCTGCCAATGGCGATGGCTGCCGCGCCAACCGAGGGCGAGGAAGCCGTAGATGCGCTTGCGCAGCAGGCTCTTGCTTCGGTCGCGAAGGGTCGCGAGGTCGGGAATCAGGCCGACGAACCAGAAGATCACCGAAATCGTCAGGTACGTGTTCACGGCGAACACGTCCCACATGAGCGGCGACTTGAAGTTTGGCCAAATGGCCATCTGGTTCGGAATCGGGAAGAGGTAGTAGTCGAACCACGGCCGGCCCGTATGCAGCGCCGGGAAGATGGCCGCACAGAGCACGGCAAAGACCGTCATCGCTTCGGCGAAGCGGTTGATGCTCGTTCGCCAATTCTGCCGGAAGAGGAAGAGAATGGCGCTGATGAGCGTGCCGGCGTGACCGATGCCGATCCACCACACGAAGTTGGTGATGTCCCAGGCCCAGTAGTTCGGCGCGTTGTTGCCCCAAACGCCGACACCCATCGACACGAGGTAGACGATGCAGGCCGTCATGAGGCCTAGGAGGCCAAGGGAAGGAAGGAAGAGCAGCCACCAGCCGCGCGGCGCCTTCGTCTCCGTGATACGCGCCACGGCGACGGTCACGTCATTGAAGGTCGTGCCGGGCGGCAGGAGCGAGCGTTCGCCTAGCTCTTCAATCGGTTCGTGGGCGGAAGCCATTAGTGTGCCTCCCCTTCGGTCGGCTCGGCCTGAACAGGCTCAAGGTCGGGGTTGGGGTTTCGAATCTTCCCGAGGAAAGTCGTTCGCGGCTGGGCACCGACTTCGGCGAGCAGCTTGTAGCGGCGGTTCGTCGCGTCCGCTTGGGCGACGCGCGACTCAGGGTCGTTGAGGTCGCCAAAGACGATGGCTTCGGCGGCACAGACCTGCTGGCAGGCCGTGACGATATCGCCGTCGCGCACCTGACGTTGGTTGCGCCGCGCCTCGAACTTCGCTTCCTGAATGCGCTGTACGCAGTAGGAGCACTTCTCCATCACGCCGCGCATGCGCACCGTGACGTTCGGGTTGAAGGCCATCTTGCGCACGTGCGGGAAGTTGCCGTGCATGGTCCAGGGGTTGTCGAGGTGGCTGTGCCAGTCGAGGTAGTTGAAGCGACGCACCTTGTATGGGCAGTTGTTGGCGCAGTAGCGCGTTCCAATGCACCGGTTGTAGGCCATGTCGTTCATGCCTTCGGGGCTATGAACGGTGGCATTGACCGGGCAGACGTTCTCGCAGGGGGCTTCTTCGCAGTGCTGGCACCCGACGGGCTGGAGGGCGACCTCCGGGTTGTCCTCGTCGTCACCGGTGAAGTAGCGGTCGATGCGCAGCCAGGTCATCTCACGACCGCGGGCTACCTCCTGTTTGCCGACGGCAGGGATGTTGTTCTCCGCTTGGCAGGCGATCGAGCACGCTCCGCAACCGTGGCAGGCGCTCAGGTCGATGACCATGCCCCACTTCATGAGCGTGCGGCCCGTCGCAACCTCGCGCGGTGAGTAGTCGACCTGGTCCCAGAGCGGTCCGATCGCATCCATCTCGACGGTTCGGTACGACGCGAACTCCGGTTCCGCACGGTACTCGGCAAGCGTCGCGTCGATGGCGATCGGACGGCCCTCCATCGAGTCGTGCGTTTGCGTCGTCACGAGCCAGTATTCGTCGCCGGTGGCCTGCGCACTCACGCCCCCGGTGAAGTAGAAGGCATCGGACGCGCGCAGCGGATGCACGTCAAAACCGCCGGCGTACCAATCACGCTCAACGCTGACGACGAGGCCAAGGCCGTCGTGCTCCTGAGCGTTTCCGTAGCGACCGGCGGCCGTACGGCCCCAGCCGAGGTGGAGCGTGACAACGAAGTCAGCCTGGCCGGGTACGCCGTAGGCGGGCACATCGATGCGGCGTTCGCCCTTTGAAAGGGTGACCATGTCGCCGTTTGAGAGGCTGAGCGCCTCCATCGTCGCCCGACTCATTAGGGCGGCGTTGTCCCAGACCATTTTTGTGATCGGGTCGGGGCTTTCAAGGGCCCACAGGTTGTTCGTGTGCCGGCCGTCCCAAACGCGCGGGTCAGCGGCAAACACCACCTCGAGGTCCTGGGCCGTGGGCGCCGCGACCGTCTCGAGGCTATCCAATGCGGAGCGGGCCGCCGCCTGAAGGGGCGGGCGAATCGGCCGCGTCATGCTGCCGGCAACGACGCCATTATGCAGAGCAGCGCGCCAGCGCGCCTCGAACCCGTCGCCCAGGTTCGTCGAATCGCGGAACGTCTTTCGTACGACGTAGTGGCCGCGCCAGTTGCGCTCGCCGGCCGCCTTGGCGAGCACCTCAAGGGCGCTTCGTCCCCCCCAGAGCGGTTGAATCAGTGGCTGCTGAACCGACACGGTTCCATCGGCAGCGCGCTGGTCACCCCAGCTCTCCAGCTCGTGGGCGAGCGGGTAGTGCCAGCTGCAGCGCTGAGCCGTTTCATCGCGGTGCGAACCAAAGTAAAAGCTCTTCACACCATTGCGGGCAAGCAGGCCGGTGAAGTCGACATCCGCCGGCGCGTTGTAGACGCCATTGACACCGAAGATGAGCAGGGTCTGAACGTCGGTGGCGCTCGCGAGCTCGGCGATGCTCTCCGTGCCGCGCTTACGCTCATCGACGGTGACCGTTTGAAAGGAAGCGAGACGCGCGCGATCCGCTGGCGAAGAGCCGTAGGCGCCGAGACGATCGTTAAGCGCATGGGCCGCCGCGTGCACGGCAGGGGGCTGACGGCGACCGACCAAGATGAGACCGCGGGCTCCGGCACTCTTGAGGTCGGCGGCGAGGGCCTGCAGGAAGGCGCGCTGGTCGCCAAACGCTTCGGGAACGGGACCGTCGTCGATGACGGCGGCGAGGGCCTTCAGGAACCCGCCGATCTGGCGCGGCGGAAGGCGAAGGCGATGGTCCGCATTGGCGCCCGTAAGGCTGAAGTTCCCTTCAACGGCATAGAGCCGGTTCATGCGGTCGGACTCGGGGTTGGTGATCTTTCGACGGCTCGCGAAGGCCTTGCCGTTCCGAACGGACCCGTGCTCGTCACCGAGAAAGTCCGAATCCAGGGCGAGGACAACGTCGGCTCCGCTCAGGTTGTAGACCACGGATACGGGCTGCCCGAACGCCAACTCACCGCCCTCGCGGGCGTTGTCCGTGTCGATGGACGTGTACGTATGCACCTTCGCCTGCGGAAAGCGCTCGGCGAGGCGCCGACGAATGCGCACCATCGAGGGACTGTTCGTCGGCTCCATGAGCACGCGAAGGCCGGTGCCGCCGCGTTCCGCGTGGCTCGCGATGGCGGCGTCCAGGGCCGCGTCGAACTGGGCGACGCTGCGGTCTTCAAGGCCGGCTTCACCGCTGCGCTCGGCAGGGCCCTGACTGCGGTCCGGATCGTAGAGGTCCCAAATCGCGAGCTGGGCACGCAGGTCCGTCGCGCCGAGGCTGCGGCTGTGGCGGGGGTTGCCCTCGATCTTCGTGGGGCGGCCGACGTGGCTCGTCACAAGCAAGCCGAGGGCGTCGTCGCCGCGCTTCGTCACGGACGCGAAGTGAATCGGCTGGCCTGGAAGCTGGTACTCGGGGCCTTCGACGTAGGGAAGGATGTGCTCGACCGGTCGACGGGCGCAGCCGCTAAGGGTGAGCGCGCCGGCAGCGCCGCCCGCGAGGAAGCCGCGGCGGCTCACCTTGGGCTGACTGCGGAGCAGGTCGTTCTGCGTCTCGGCGGTCTTGGAGACGCGGCGGCTTCGCTTCTTCTCGGCGGCGCGCTTTTTCAGCGCACCGGCGCCGATCAAACCGCGTGCAAACCCTCCTGGTCGCTCGGATTCGGCGCTTCGCTGCAGATCGGCGGGGTCGGCGTACTTCTCCTCC
>JBCCRV010000679.1:0-4145 GCA_039201085.1 Myxococcota bacterium
AATCGCCAGCGCAGCGGCCGTTTGATCGGCAAATACGGGGTTTTCGACCCCCCGAGACTGGAACGCCCTTAGCTTCGACAAGGACCATGATGCGACCTCGCCGAATCCTACCGTCCCTCCTCGTGCTCGCCTTTGGCTGCAGCGGTGATGACCAGGCCGTCGACCCGATCGATGAGTGCGCCACCTGCGGGGGCGCGAAGGCGGACGGCCGCGTGCCCGAGCCCGGGTCGTGCGAAGCCGACATAGCCGTCGACGTGGCGAACGAAGCGACCTTCGACGAACTGGATGTGGCAGCGGGCCTGAACCGGCGCGCTGCCGAAGGCATCGAAGGTCTTCGACCGTTTCGCGATCTGGCCCAGCTAGACGACGTCCCCTTCGTCGGCGTCGCGGCGATCGAGCAGCTCATCGCCTTTGGCCGCGCCGAGGGCTACAGCTGCGACGAAGAGCCGCCTGTCGATGTCGACCCGCCAAACCGGGACGACGGCTGCGAAGGCGACGCGGCCGTACTCTGGAGCGCGAACGAAGCAACGCTCGAAGAGCTCGACGTCGATGCGGGCCTGGATGCTCGCGCCGCCGCCAACCTCATCGCGGGCCGACCCTTCGCCGACGTCAACGCCGTCGACGCCGTCTCTTACGTCGGCGGAGCGGCCCTTGCCAAACTACAGGCCTACGGCGTCGTCTTCGGCAGCTGCGGCACCATCGCGCCCCCGCCCAGCGACGAGCCGATGCTTGCCATCATCTCCGATCTCGACAAGACCATCGTGCCCCCGAGCGACGACGACCTTTCGATTCCGCCCTACCCGGGCGTCACGACCCTCTACGCGATTCTGGTCGAAGGCCTCGAGGGTACGGACCGGCTCAACTACGTGACCGCGCGCACGCCCGAGCGCGTGGAAGAGATGCCCGAATACCTCGAGAACTACGGCCTGCCCGGCGGGCCTATCGACACGGGCGTATCCGGCATTCCGTGGGTCGCCCAGGCCGAGAAGGTGCGTGATGCTTCCGCGATTTTGGACGCCGCGGACCCCGCGCGACGCTTCGTGCTCTTTGGCGACACGAGCCACCGCGACCCGGAGGTGTATCAAGAGATGCGCACCCTGTACCCGGACCGCATTGCCGCCGGGCTGATACACATGGTCAACCGGACCGTAAGCGACCATCGACTCGTCGGCCTGCACCTCTACCATAACTACGCGGAAGCGTCGGCGATCCTCGCCGGCCTCGGCATCATCACCGCTGACGAAGCCCGTGAGGTGTATGAATCCGCGTTGGCCGAAGGCCTCGAGCTGAGTGAAGCCGAATACGCCGAACTGCTTCGGCGCCACGGCGTGCGCTAGACGCGTGTCCCACGGTTCATCAACGGCCCGGCGCGCTGGGAGGCTCGGACGGGTGAAGCGGTCGATTCACCCTCCGGCCGCCCTTTAGGGCGCGTCGCACGAGCAGGTTGACGACGCCAAAGGTCGCCACCATCAGCACGTTTCCGAGCACGAGGAGCCATCCGCTGATCGAAGGCACGATCACCGCGACGCCAGCGAGCAACGCCCAGACGAGCCCCGCAACGGTCGAGCGTGGATCGATGGCCGCCGCCGCGACGGAGGTCACCACCGCCCAAAGCAACATGAGCGAGATGTTCAGCGCGGTCTCCGGGAAGGCAACCAAGTGCGCAGAGCTCGCCAGAAGGCACGTGCCCGTCAACACCACCAGGATGCTCGCCAGCATCGTGCGGTTCAGGCGGTGATGAAGCATGCCCGACGCGCGCGTGTAGACAGCAACCATGGCCAGCGCCATGAACGCGACGGGGCCAACGGCGGCAATCCGCGTGTCCTGGAAGTACGCGTACGCGCACCAGATCCCGATCCAAAGCGGCGCAAAGACGATGAGCAGTCGTCGCCGAAGGTCAACATCGACGAGCCGGTCCATGCCCATGCGAATCGCGGCGTCGTGCGTCGCCTGCGCTTCGGCCCGCTCCCTAGCCTCGGCCACCGCCGCTCGCAGATCGTTCGGCACCGAATTCATCGCAGAGAGCACCCGATCCGAACCGCGCCAGTCGTCTTCCAGTAAGAGGCGCCTCGCCCAACGTGCGTCGAGTCGATCCAGGGGTTCACGCGGCATTTCGGGGTGCTCTTCGAGCACGGCTCGCCGAAGAAAGCGCGCTTCGTTGTAGAGCGCCTCGGCGCTCGCACCTTCAGCGCGCTCCAGCTGCGCTTCGAGTTGCTCGGCCCGTAGCTGAAGGCTTCGCGCGGCGCTTCGGCGCAGATAACCGTCGACGGCCCTTCGAAGCTCCTTTGCCGACGCAAAGCGATCCGCCCTCTCGCTTGCGAGGGCCTTACGAAGGATCGACCGGAGCTCGCTCGAGACATCTTCCGGTACCTGCACGGGTTGCAGAATCGACTGAATCACATCGCCCATCGACTCGCCCCCGTGCGGCGGTCGACCGACGACGATTTCGAAGAGCACGCTCCCCAGCAGGAAGGTATCGGTGCACTCATCGATGAGCGCGCCTTCGCCGCCCAGCTGTTCCGGGGCCATATAGGCCGGCGTGCCGGCTGCCGCGCGCGCTTCCCGCGCGAGCGGAAGCCAGCCCGCATCCGCTTCGCGCATCGACACGGCAATGCCCCAGTCGAGCAGGTAGACCTCGCCAAAGGTCCCGATCATGACATTCTCGGGCTTGAGATCGCGGTGAACGATGCCGCGTTCGTGCGCGTAGGCCACGGCCTGGGCGATTTGCATGAAGACGCGCAGGTGCCACTCGCGAACTGCATCGTCCGTGGGGGCGCCACCGATGCGGGAGCGCACTTCCTCGGCGTCGGCCAAGAGCTCGTCCCAAGGCGTGCCTTCGATGCGTTTCATCACGAGGAGCGGAAGACCGCGTTCATCCAGCCGCTGCTCATAGATCGGCACGATGTTGGGATGCTCGAGCCCACCGGTCACCCGCGCTTCCTGAAGCATGCGATGAACCATCTCCCGTCCGGCCTTTGGGTCGCGAACGGTCTTCACCGCCACCTTACGGCGCAGCGTCGTTTGCTCCGCCAGGTGCACGATGCCCATGCCGCCTTCGCCGAGCGTTTCGATGATGCGAAGGCTGGCCTCGTAGCCGAGGTCGTAGGCCGTATCCTCGTAGACGAAGTCCGGCCGCACGGTTCGCCGAATCGACGGGCCGAGGGGCCCGCCGCCCAGCGCTTGATCGAGCATCGTCTCCAGCTGCTCGTGGTGCCCCATGGCGGGACTATGGGAGGCAAGCCGTTCGGCGCAAGGCGTTCGAAACGAAGCCGCGCTTCACTGCTCGCAGGCCGCGTCCACAACCCTTCGCAGGTCGTACATTTGGTCGGCACTGAGGCCTTGTCCGATCAGCGAAGCACCGAACACAAAGGCGATGGCCGCCATGGACGCCGGGACGCCAAGGATCCACCAAAAATCTCCCTTCAAGCTCCACTGCACGAGCCCATAGACGCCCGCCGCGACGCCTGCGACGCCGAGGGCAAAGTATGTCGCCATGAAGAGGGTCCACACGCTTGGGTGGGGCGAGAAACGGCCGCCCAAGCGAACGCCTTCGCCGTCTTCCGACTCATCCAACGTCAGGTTCAGGTAGGGCGACCAATAGTTACGCGCATCCGCAGGTAGCCAAACCGCTGCGCTCGCGCGAAACACCTTACCTTCGCACACGTCGGACGCATCGATCGCCAAGCGAAGCCTCTCCCGAAGCGACTCCCGAGAGCCGCGAAAGTGCAGCTCGAAGCGCGGACGCATCCTCGGCCGCTTCCCCACGAAGCGAAGCGTAGCAGATGGCGCCTTGCGTTTAGCCGACGCACCCGCGAGGGTCTCCTCATGCAGACCACGCCGCTGCGCTCGACCTTTGATTCCAAAGCCTTTGCCGCCGATCTCGACGCCCTTCGAAAGCGCGTGCGAGCGGAGCTATGCGAAGAAGACCTGCATCACCGGCAGAAGATCGAACGTTGGGGAAGGATTTGCACGGCCCTCGGGTATGGAACGGCGTGGCTTGGCCCGAACCCGCTCTCTGCCGCGCTCATCAGTCAAGGCCGAGTCACCCGCTGGGCCATGCTCGCCCACCATACGCTGCATCGGGGATACGACCATGTGCCCGGCGCAAAGCCAGCGCAGACGAGCCGAGGCTTTGCAAAGGGATG
>JBCCRV010000680.1:0-4137 GCA_039201085.1 Myxococcota bacterium
CTACTCGATCGAGGATCTGGAAGACGAATACGAGGAGTACGGGAGTCTGGAAGACAAAGACGCGTTAATCGCAGAGCTGCCCTTTGCGGAGAACCCTCTTGCGGACTCGCTGGTGGAGTTTGCGCGCAGTCTGCGCGTCCAGGATGCGCATCTACCGGCGCTACTCGAACTCAAGCCCGCGTAGCGGGTAGGGCGATCGCGCTGCGTGTCCGTAGGCGAAAGATTGGCGAGGCGCCTTCGGACGTCGTTCGATTGCTCGAAAGGCCGCGAAGTGCGCCGCGCCCTGCATGAGGGTGCCCACGCTGAAAACGGTGGCGACAGCGATGAGCGAAAGGGCGCCAAAGGCTGCGAGCACGAGCAGCGCAAGGGTCTGAGTGCCGACGGTCAGAAGCCCAAGGGCAAGGACCAGCCGGCCTCGGCCCAGGCCGCGGCTCACGGCCTCGTACACGAGCAGCGGGCCGCTAACGGCGCCGAAGGCAGCGAGGACGCGTACCGCGCCAGCGCCGGCGGCAAAGTCTTCGCCAAAGAGCGCGAGCAACTCCGGGGCGAAGAGAAAGAACACGGCGGCGACGGGCAGCGTGATCGCGGCGGTCGCTCTGGAGGCCCGGCGCGCAGCGGAGCGAACACGGGCGCGGCTCTCCGAGCCCTTGCTGATCACCGACGTGACGATCGGTTCAAAGCCTGCGCGGAGGCCCGTAAGCGTGTTGGCGAACTGTTTGACGATGTCGTAGACGCCCGCCACGTGCAGCGGTGCCAGCAGGCCGAGGAGCAGCGCATCGAGTCGGCGCGAGCCCGTGTTGGCGAGCTCCGCAACGCCGATCGCCCGTGCGTAGCGTTCGAACTCGGCGTCGACCTCGCCGCCCATGGGCCCCGCGCCGCGAATGAACGCGGCGCCGGCGACGGCGCATGCGAGCACGTTCGAAACGAAGAACGCGAGGGCCAGGCCGTAGGGCAGGGCCTCGAAGCAAAGCGCGAACGCAAGAAAGGAAAAGGGCGTGACAACGTCACGAACAAGCACGCTTGGCCCGAGCTTGCCGCGGCCCGCGATGGCCATCAGCAGGCACTCGGTGAGCGGCATCGGCGCCGCCGCGAGGGCGAAGAGCGCCACGTCCGTACGGTCCACCACCAGCGCCGCGCTTAGAACGATGCCTGCGCCCATCAACGAACGAAAGGCCACGCGGCGAAAGACCGCCGCCGCACCGGTCGGTCCCTTTGGAACGCGGGGGATCCACCATAGCAGCGCCCGGTCGTCGCCGAAGACGATCACGCGAAGGGCGATCCATGCCGCACCGAGGGCCACGGCGTACGCGCCCCAGCGCTCCGCGCCGTAGCGCGTGGTGACAAGCGCGAGCAGGACGGGGTGCGCCGCCCGCAACGCGAAGCCCAAGAGATGGGTGCGCATACCGCGGGCAAGCACCTTCTGGTCGTCGCGTTCGTCCGTCGCGGTCGATTCGGCGTGATCCATGCGTCCGCCCTTTCAAAGGCTGGGCCAGCAAGGTTTTGCCCGGATTTGTCGCCGAGCGTTGACCATTCGCTCCACAGTCAGCGTGCCGTTCACACAACGCTGTGCGGCTTGCACCACGGCGTGCATGCACGACCACGCCGTGCCGGTGGAGCCACGCTTTTCGCCACGCAAGGGCTGGTCATGCACTTGGCTCGAAGCGTCGGCTCTCCAGCGTTTCTCGCACTTTTGCGGACAAACGCGAAGTTGGTCCGCCGCTTGCTCAAGTGACCTTCCATGACCACGCGATTCGCCTCCGTGCTGACCCTTGCGCTTGCAACGTTCGCGTCAGCGCTCGGTCTATGGGCCGCAAGCGATCTTCAAATCGACGCGCGTCTTTCGGCGCTCTTGCCCGAGGCGATGAACGCGCGCGCCAACCGGGACGCGCGGGTGGTTCACGATCGCGCTCGCCTGGAACCGACCTTTCGCGTTCTCGCCGAAGGCGCGCCGCGGGATGCGCGCGAAGGCGCGTCGCGGGTGGCGGACGCCCTCCGCGAGTGGCCGGGTGCACGGTGGGTGAGCGGCGACGGCGGCATCGAAGCGCTTCGCGACGGACGCTTGCTCTACCTCGAGCTCGAGCAGGTTCACGAACTCACCGAGCAGGTTTCTCGCCGGCTGGAGTGGGAGCGCTGCGAAGCCATGCCTGGCTGCGTATCCCTCGAGGATCGTCCCGAGCTTCCGACGGAAGCAGAGCTCGCCGAAACGCTGGAGCGCACCGATGCCGGTCAGCTGCTCATGGCCGGCGCCGGCGAAGGCGCTGGCGATGACGCACGCTGCAGCAGCGATGGTCGCGTTTGCATCGTCGAGGCGGCGCTCGAGGCCAGCGCGAGCGATGTGAATGCGGCAGCAGCCGTTGTCGCGGACGCCCGAGATCTCTTTGCGGACGTGCAGCGTGACCTTCGCGCCGAAGGCTTCGGCCCGGTCGCCTTTGAGGTGACGGGCGCCTACCGCAACGCCCCCATCGTGCGTGCGACGGCCGCGTCCGACCTGCGCACGACGGGAGCGATCACATTGGTCGCGCTCTTGCTCCTTGGCGTGCTGGCACTCCGCGGACCACGAGGCGTCCTTCTTGTCTTTGCCCCCCTGTCGGTCGCGATGGCCGTGACCGCGGGACTCGTCGCGGCGTACGGCGCGCCTCTGAACTTGATCAGCGCCTTCACCTTTGCGCTCGTCGCCGGCGTGGGCATCGACTTCGGCTTCCATCTTCTCACGGACTACGCGGCGCGCCGTCCGGCCCAGTCCGTTCGACAAGCGGCGACCACGGCCGTTCGTGAGCTTCGTCGGCCGATGGGCGTCGCTGCGCTGACGACGGCGGCTGCGTTTCTCGCCCTGGTATTCACGGCGTTTGTCGGCTTTCGCCAGACGGGATGGATTGCCGCCCTTGGCGTCGCGCTCACCTACGTGAGCTACCGCATGCTCTTCGTGCCGTGCGCCGTTGCCCTCGACGCGCTGGCGGCGGAGCGTCGGCCGCTCCTTCGCGACCTTCGTCTTCCCAGACCAGGGCGCATCTTTCGAGCCGTCGCAGTCGTCCTCGCGTGCGCTTCTTTGGCGGTGCTGAGCGTGCGAGGGCCCTCCTTCGAAACGAACTTTCGACGGCTTCGCCCCGCGGCGGCGTTCAACAGCATCGAAGCCCGGGATGCCTTCGGCGCGGAGCGAGGCACGCCGGTCATCGTCGCGGCGGACTCGGCGGCTGAGCTTGCGGAGGCGCGCGCTGCGCTTCGCGGTTTGCGCTGGATCGGTCCAAACGTCGTGTTGCCCAACGAACAGCTCGCAAAGCTGGATGCGTTTGCACAGCTTCGTACGGAGCTTGAGGAGGCGAACGCGATGGCCGAGCTGCGGGCGGCCCTCCCGCGGCGCGCGCTCACTCCGCGCGACCTTCCCCCGCGGCTGCGCGACGTGCTCGTCGAGCGCGACGGGACGTTCGGGCGCATGGCGATCGCATATGCGCCGGCGAGCGGTGCGGACGCCCAAGCCATGGAACTGCTGCATGCAGACCTCAACCGCGCCCGCGCGCAGACCGATGCCCGCTTTCACGCGCCGTCGGCGGCCCTCGGCGTCATCATGCCGATGCTGCGCAGCGACAGTCTCCAGATTGCGGTCCTAGCCTTCGTCGCGCTTCTGATGGTGGTCGCTTTGGTGACGCGCGACGGACGCCGCACGACGCTGGTGGTGGCGAGCGTGCTCTTGAGTGCTGCGCTGACGGCGGCACTGATGGCGATCTTCGACCTTCGCCTCAACATCTACAACGTCCTCGTCGTGCCCATCGCCTTCGGCGTGGGCGTCGACGGCGCCGTGTACATGAGCGAAGGCCGGCGCACGTCCCTCGGCGTGTTGCTCGGCGGACTCACGAGCCTCGCGGCCTTCGGCAGCCTGGCCTTCGCCGAAAGCCCCGGCATTCGATCGATCGGCACCCTCGCATGCGTCGCCCTAAGCGTCGCCCTCTTCGTGAACCTCTGGCTCCTGCCCGCCGCCCTACCGCGTACGCCCCAAGTCCGAGCCAAGCCAAGCCGATTCCATCCCCCTACCCCCGCCCTGCCGCCATAACCCCGCACCCCGCACCCCGCACCCCGCACCCCGCACCCCGCACCCCGCACCCCGCACCCCGCACCCCGCACCCCGCACCCCGCACCCCGCAC
>JBCCRV010000681.1:0-4135 GCA_039201085.1 Myxococcota bacterium
CCTCGATCGACCAGTCCAACGAAATCGCCTTCGGCCGCATCTACGCGAGAAGCATTGCTCACGGCTGGGGCTATTATCCTGTCGCGTGCGTAGGCACATGGGCTTCCGGCCAACTGTATCCGCTTCGACATAGCGCCCCGCACGGCGGGGGCGTGATGGACGATTCCAGCCAACAGGCCGACATCGCAATGTGTTTGGGTGCAGGTGCAGACACCTTCTTCATGTCGAACTTCACGCGAGGGTGTGGGGCTGCAAACCTATCTCCATGGAACCACGGCTCCGGCAGCCACCGATTCGAGGTTTGGGCCCAGACAGGCGACGATGAAGTGGAAGTGAGTCGCGGCACCAACCTGCTTTGCGGCGGAACGGGCGCAGACAAACTCACGGGCGGGAATGCGTCGGACGACGTGGACGGCGGAAGCGGCGACGACCGTATCAACGGCTACGACGGAACCGGTGACCAAACTTGGGGTTACTACGGTTCGGATGTCGCACTCGACCGAAATGGGTCCGGAAACGACATGATCTACGGTGAGTTCGACGCCGACTCCTGCCTTCAGTTCGATGAGAACCGCGGCAACTCCCTGATGCTGAATGGTGGCACCGGAAACTGCTACGGAGCCAGCTGCGTGTGTGGTAGCGCGGCAGACGACAGTTGTAACGACCGCGGGAAACCGATCCTACCGCAAATCGGCGAGATGTTCGGCGTTGAAGTACAGATGCAGTGCGACGGTTCATGACAGTCGCAAGGCGAAGGTCCGTGACCAAAGTGCTGGTGATGCTGTTTATTGGATGCGGCAACTCCGGTCCAGACGGTCTCGATTCCGGAATGGTCGACAACGCTGGCGTGGTAGAGGAAACGGCGGTTGAGCCAAGCCCGAGACCTGTGGATGTACTGTTCATCCTTCCTGAGGGCGGTGACTGGAGACGATTGATCGATCGTTTCGAGCTGAGCGCGGGGAGTTGGTTGCCTGCGCTGACGGATTCTGTGCCGGACCTGCGGTTAGCAGCACTTGGAAACTACCTAACTATCAGCGACTTTGACGTCTTTCGTAGTCCAGCATGTGAGGCGGGGACTGATGGATTGTTGCGTGAAGCGAGGACACCGGGCCAAGCGAACGAACGTTTTGTGGAAGGGGCGGCAGCGATCTGGACGGGACCGAGTGGATCGAGCGTCGTGACAGTACCTTTTTCGCCTCAAGATCGATTCCTAAGCTGCGGCATCGAACGTCCGTTGGAAGCGGGCCTGATGGCACTCACCGCATCGACAAGTGAAATGCGCTTTCTCGGAGGCTCTCGCGCAGAGGGGCGGCAAGGCACGGGAGATCAGGACAACATGGGATTTCGCCGAGCAAACGCGGCCCTCGTGCTTGTCATCGCCACGATCGAAGACGACTGCTCTTTCATCCGGTCGGACTTCTTCGCGGAAAAGCCGCCCGACGTCGAGTCTCACGTGTTCTGTCATCGCGGCGGCGACCGCCTCTATTCACCGGAAAGCTATGCCGATGCGTTCAGGGCGCTAGCGGCAGAAGGTGTTCATGTCTTCGTGCTTGCTGGAGTTCCGGAGGATCTGCTTGGACAGCCGGAAGCTGCGATCCTTACGGACGAGCGAATGGTGCCCGGGGTCGATCCGGTCGTGGGCGACGCTCGCCATTCGTGCACATCCGACACGCTCGGCGGGATCTTACCGCCGGTGCGGCTCGTGCAGTTTGCACACGACGCGGAAGAGCGGGGCGGCTCCTTCGAGTTGGCATCCACTTGCACGGACGCAAGCATTGAGCGCGCTTGGCCTCGGCTCGTGGACTTCGTCACCAGGGCAGCAAACCGGTAGCGCATAGGCACGGCGGTGATGCCCAGCCTTTAGTGCTCTCAACCTCACGCCAGCGGCGCACGATCGCCGATCACCAAGCGCGCACCTGGCGTATTTGGCGCCGGTTTTCCTCCCAGGCCTCATCCACTTCGTCCATCACGCTGCGCCTTAGGCGAATGCCGCGAACCAGGAGCGTGATGGCGGTTCCAAGCATCAGTGGAGCGACGCCGGCGAGCGCCAGCCCGAAGCGGCGTTGAAAGCGGGTGGGTCCACAGTTGCGCTCGCCCGTCGCGTCGATGGGGCACTCGCCGAGCCACGACAGCGCGTAGAACGCGACGGGCCCAAGAAAACTGGCGCCGACCACCAAGGACCCCCACTCAAGCCGCCGCCCGCGGACATACGTCGGATGCTCCTGAATTTCCAGCATGCTCACACGCAGGGTTTCTTGCTCGAGATGGAGCTCCGCAAGAGCGTCCGCGCGGGTGATGTCGGCGGATACGAGCTCTTGGGCTTGAGCGGAGGAAGCACACGCGAGGATGAACGCCGTCAGGGCGAAGCTAAGGAAGATTCGATGCATGCCCAGGCCCATCGCAAGGCGGGTGCCAAATGCGAGGGCGGCAAAAGCCCACGATTCCTGGGCATCGTGCGGCTCAACACGGCACAATTGGGCACTCGGTGTCGCAGATTGAAGGAGTGATCTCTATGGAGCGGCACCGACGATCCACCGCCGCTGCGTTCCACCGAGTTAGTTGGGGGCCCGTCTGGGCGGTGCGCTAGCGACGACTCTCAAACGGGCCCAAGCCAAGCTCGGCGAACGCTTGGCGGCGTACGCGCTGCAGCAATCGAGCCTCCAGGGCGAGGATCTCCGCGCCAGGCGGAAGCTCCGGGAGTGTATCGACGTTTTGAATGTCGATGCGCTTTCGACAGACGGCTTCGCCCTGCTGATGGCTCCATATGTAGGCTGTCGCTCGCATGCGGCCTGGCTCGTAATGGTCTCGCTCGCGGTCGACTTGGGCGGCCGTCGCGCTCTCCTGAATGAGCACGATATCCCACGATCGAAATCGCATGCGCTCGTGAATGTCGTTCATATCGGCCACGATGCGTGACCGATCGTCGGAGGTGGGCCGCGCTGGCCAAGCGCCCTTTTCCCGCGCCTCTTCCAGAAGATCCGTGAGCCAGGCAGCGGGCGGAAGGGCCTCGCCGCGGGCGAGCTCGGTGAAGTTCTCAAGTTCGCCCTCGGCGTTTCGCTGCGCCATGAAGGGCGCGCAGACGCCGCTGATCTCAGCGGCGTCTCGCGGGGGCAGGCTCCGTGCCCAGGCACCGATTCGCGCTTCCAGCTGGTCCGTCAGCACCGCCACGCGTACGCGGACGTTGGCGTTCTCGTCCGCCTCCGAGTCACCGCAAGCAGCAAGCGGCGAAATCGCGAGAAAAAGGTAGAAGAGACGCCCCATCTAACCTGACCTACCACGCGTGAACGGATGGGTGCAGGTGTGCGCCGCCCACCACGCCTAGGCTTGAACGGTCGTAAAAAAGGCCGAGCGGTCGGGATTGGTACGGCCCGTGCTCCTGGGCACGGCATGCATGTACTCCGCACCGTTTCGCTGCTCGCTCTTCTTCCCACCCTCGCGTGCTCGGACGTCTACCGCGGCGCCGAGGAGGCCTTTGCCGAGGGCGCCCTTGTCGTCACCGTAGCCGATGGAACACAAACCGAACTGCTGCCCGAGCGGCTCAGCGGCGAAAACGGCGCCGTAGCGTGCCAAACGCCGAGCCTAGTTCGCGGTCCCCTGCTTTCGGTCCAAACGGGCGAAGGCGCGGACGCGATGCGCCTCGTGCTCGCGAACACCGGCGAGGGGGTGGACGCGGACGAAGCCGAGATTCCGTTCGAGATGGGCTTCACTTGGCAAGGTCACACCTACGACGTCGACCCGAGCTACGGCTGCAGCGCGTCCTTGGCTGCGTACGACGAGAGCGGTCATGGAACGCTCGTCGTGGACTGCGGCATGGTGCCGTATTCGGACCTCGATGGCCGCGAGGTTCACAGTGGCGAAGCGATCGTGCTTCAGGGCGCCGTTGACTTCGGTGGCTGCCTTCGCGACCGGGAACGCATCGGCAACTCGGAGGACTTCGTCGACGGCGTGGAGAACGTGATCAGCGCGTCCGACTCGTCCCTTGTGCGTGACCTCGCCTTTGGCAGCGCGGCGGCCGTGGCCGTCCCTGTGCTACTCGTCGCCGTCGTCGCCGCTGGCGGTGGCGGCCACGGCGGCTTTCGTCTGTGAGCAGTTCAGCCCGCACATCTCGCACGAGCGATGAGGCGCGACTTCACGC
>JBCCRV010000682.1:0-4127 GCA_039201085.1 Myxococcota bacterium
CTGCGAGAGGGCGCTTCCCTTCACGCAGATGGCCTCGCGCGTGCAGACCATCCGCGTGCCCATTCTGCCCTCCCCCATCGACATGCAGGCCACGAAGCGTTTCCTCGCGGAGCTTCACGGGACGCCCGCCGTGTCGAAGAAGAAGGCCAAGGTCGGCATCGTCGCCAACCGCGTCCGCGACAACACGCTCATTTCCGGCCAGCTCGACGAGTTCATCGAGGGCCAAAAGGCGCCCTACGTGACCTGGCTGCGCGAAGCGCAGAACTACGTGCGCGCCTACATTCGCGGCCTTGGCGTTCACGAACTCCCCGAGTACCGCGCCTGGGCCGAATGGCAGCAGTGGGAGCCGCTCATCGCCTGGCTCGACTCGCGCGCCAGCAAGGGCAAGGGCTAGGGCTCATCCGCGAGGACGTGATGCTCGGAGAAACGCCGGAGCGTCCGCTAGACGCGCCCTGGCTCACGGTACGGTCGCCAAATGACCGCCCGTGATTCGAGGCACCTCGTTGAATCGCGTTCGGCGGCTTAATCCGCGCTCTCGCGATGGGACAACGCGTAGCGCAGGCCCTCGCGGGCGACGAAGGGCGCCTTGATGCGCCAGCGAGGCGTATTCACGACGAGGGCCGCCACGGCGATGGTGGGGGCGTCCGCTGGGGCATAGCCGACGAACCAGGTGTAGCCGCGGTAAGGCCGCTCGGCGCTAAGGGTGCCCGTCTTTCCAGCGATGGCCACGTCGGGAATGAAGGGCCGACCGCGCGGGTCGCGAAAGGCCCGGCGGGCTGTTCCATCGGCTACGGTGCGCTGCATCATCGTTCCGACAATGCGCGCTGTACGGCGAGGAATCACGCGGCGAAACTCCGTGGGCTCGAACTCGTAGAAGACTTCGCCGGACACGTTGTCTACGCGCTCCACGATCGCGGGGCGCATCATCACGCCATCGTTCGCGATGGTGGCGGCGATCATGGCGCCGTGAAGTGGCGACATGTGCATATGCCAAAAGCCCGCCGCCGTGCGCGCACGTTCGAGGCGGTCGTCAGGTACCTCCGCGGGGCTCGGCACCGTTCGAACGTCGAAGGGCAGACGATGGCCAAAACCAAAGGCCGACGCGTACCGGGTAAGCGTTGGGCCGTCGAGATGCTCGTCCGAGAGCTGCGCAAAGACCGCATTGATCGACCCGCCCATCGCATCGGAGAGCGTCGCGCAGCGCGAAGAGGTCGCGTCGTTTTCCAAGTGGCGCGCCATGATGCGGCTCGCGCCGCCGCGAAAGCACACGCGCGCGTTTGAACCGACGCCCGTGTCCACGAGCGCCGAGGCCGTCACCACTTTGAACACGGATGCCGTGGGTGGCGTAGCGTCGAGCACGAGATCGCCGGCACCTGGGTTGGCGCTCGAGTGGCTGACGTACGCACGAACGCGTCCCGTGGCGGGCTCGACTGCGACGAAGGCACCGAAGGGAACCTCGTAGCGGCGAAAGACATTCGCTACGTGCTGCTGCAGCCCCGAATCGAGCGAAAGAACGGCGCGCTTGTCCGGCGCACTTAGCCCGGCCACGAAGACCTCGCCTTCGAGCTCGCGGGCTTCCGGATCGAAGCCCTCCAAAATCGCCGGCGGCGCGAGCGGATCGCGCGCTTCGGGCAACGCGGGTTCGGCGGCCGGAGCGGCGACTTCGGCTTTGCGCGGCCCAAGGGACTGGGTGGCGTCCGCGCCGGCGTCGCCCGTGGCGGCAGCAATCGCCGCGCCGAGCACGAGCCAAAGCACGCCAAAGCGCAGCGCGCGCACTCGACCATCGCTAGACCGCACGGGTCACCAAGGATGATCGTGCAGACTCGCTGGCCTGGGGGATTTCGCGAAACGGCTCACACAGGCGGTGCTGCAGCGAAGCGAAAGCGCGCTGCGTCGCGCCGTGCGAGGGCGCGCCATCGGGTGACGAGCTAGAAGCCATGCCCTGCTTCTACGGATGGGGCGCGTCCGCACCAAGTTTTGCGCACGTCTGCGGACGGGGTTCGGCCAACCACGCAAACGATTACCCAGGGCTGCCCCCGCTCAGACAAGGATGTGCGCGTACGAGCCGTACGGGCTGAGCTCTACGGACCGATCAACCTTCGGCGGCCGCCAGCATCTCGAGCACCCGCTTTGTGGGTTCATCCGCGGGGAAATAGGTTTCGATACGCAGTTCCTGCGCCGTGGCGTCCGTCGGCGTCCCCAGCGTGGTGAGCGTCGTAAAGAGCGCGAGCTCGAGTCCCTGATAGGCGAGTCGAAGCGGTACCAAGACATCCGGAACTTCGCCGAGAGCCGGCCCGCTGAAGCTCGTGGGCATCCATTGCTCGAGGCGCTCAAGGCGCTGCTTGAGCTCCCGATCCTGTCGGGACTCTTCGATCACGCGGGAAAGAATGGCGCCCGCAACCTGGTCGAAGTTCACGATGTACTTCCGTAAGTACTTCGGTGAGAGCACCAGCTCGAGCACGTCCGCACCCGGCTCAACGGGACCAAGTACCTGTTCAAAGAGCCGTCGCGCAGCGCGGTTCAGCAGCTGAAGCCGCCAGTGACGGTCGAAGACGACTACGGGGTTTGGTTCATGCGCCTCGAGGAGAAACTCGACGGCATCACGCACTTTTGCCATCGCGGGGTCATCGAGCCCGGCGTCGCCGTACGCCGTGGCGTAGCCCGCCCGCTGCAGCAGCACGTTTCGCTCCCGAAGCGGCAGCTCGAGCACAGAAAAGAGCACGAGCAAGAGCTCCCGACTGGCCTGAGCGCGCCCCGTTTCCACGTAGCTGAGATGGCGCGTCGACACTTCCGCTTGGGTGGCAAGCCGGAGCTGGCTCATGCCGCGCTCCTTTCGCCACGCACGCAGCGCGTCGCCGATCGTTTCGGAGTGGAGCGCCCCGTGGCCCATGACCTGGGAGGTTATCGCGCATGCGGCCCCTCGCCTACAGGCTCCGAATATGAACCAACGCATCCTTCTTCTTCCCTGGGGCGCCTTCGTAGCGTTTACCGTGTATGTGGTGGCTTTCGATGGGTTTTCGCCACTCTTCGTCCTTCTCAGCGACGGTGGCTGGGGCACGCAGGTCTTCGTCGACCTCTGCATCTCGATCCTTTTGGTCGACTTTTTTATCTACCACGATGCAAGGCGTCAGGGACGTTCCCCCTGGCCGTGGATCCTCGGCAGCTTTGCAATCGGTTCGATTGCCCCGCTCGCCTACTTCGCCTTCGGCGCGGGACCAAAAGTTTCCTCGGCCTGAGCGCCCATTGCTATGCTCCTTTGCTGTGGAGGAGGACGACCGGACGACCAACCCGAATAAGACGGTGGTCACGGTGGTGGGGCCGCCGGCGAAGAAGGCGTCCTTCAGCCGCGAGGCGTGCCTGGTGGTGATCTACGGCGAAGACCTTGGCCGTCGCATTCCGCTCGGCGACGAACCGGTCGTGATCGGGCGTTCGTCCTCCTGCTCGGTGCAAATCGATCAGGAAAGCGTCAGCCGCAATCACTGCCGCATCGCGCGCGGCCCTTCCAGCTTCGTCGTTCGCGACCTCGGCAGCACGAACGGCACCTACGTCAACGACGAGCTTACAGACACCGTCGACCTCCGGGACGGCGATCAAATCAAGATCGGTCGAACGATCTTGAAGTTCATCGTTGGCGGTAACATCGAAGGCCAGTACCATGAAGAAATCTACCGGCTCATGACCGTCGACGGCCTGACGCAGGTGCACAACAAGCGTTTCTTCGACGAGATGATGGACCGTGAGTTTTCCCGGGCCCGCCGCTACGACCGACCGTTTTCGTTGATCATGTTCGACATCGATCACTTCAAGCAGATCAACGACACGCACGGCCACCTCGCCGGCGACGCCGTGCTCCGCCAGCTTGGCGGTCTCATCATGAGCCATGTCCGACGCGACGACGTCGTCGCCCGCGTCGGTGGCGAAGAGTTCGGCGTCATCACCCCAGAGATCGGTGCCGAAGGCGCCTACGAGCTGGCGAACAAGCTAAACCGTCTGGTCGATGACGCGCGCTTCATCTTTGAGGGCGTGCGCATCGATGTGACTATCAGCGCCGGCGTCGCCGCCTGGACGAGCGAACACACCGCCGTTGAAGCGATGGACCAGGCGGCCGACGAAAGCCTCTACGAGGC
>JBCCRV010000683.1:0-4091 GCA_039201085.1 Myxococcota bacterium
AAAATGGGTGGGGGAGCGCCCACTCGCTCTCGTGTCTTGCGACACGACGAGTGGACGCGGAACATAGCCCACGTGACCCAGACCTAGGCCGTCGTGGACGCGCAACCCGTGGTCCAAGCGCGCGGGCAGCATCGAGCAACTGAACCCGTTCGTCTTTGTGCCGGCGAACCTTGCTCCGCTCGCTGAACGCACCCCGCCGAAGCTGAGCCGTCGCCCGGACCTGAGCCGTCACCGGAACCCGAACCGTCGCCCGAACCCGAACCGTCGCCCGAACCCGAACCTAAGCCGTCAACGGCTCCCGAGCCGTCTCCAGCGTCGGAACCTGTACCCGAGCTCCGAGCTCCGAACCGGAGCCGAACGAAATCCCGCGCCGCAGCCCTACGCGGAGTAGGCTTCCAGGTAGTCGCGCAGCTTTAGCTTTCGCCGGGTGCTGTCGCTCGTCATGTAGCGGATCTTGCCGAAGATCGGTCGCTCCGGACCCCATGCGCGGTCGTAGCGTCCGAGCACCCAGTAGATGCCTGAGTAGGAGTTGGGGTCGCGACCGTCGAGGGCGTACTTGTCGTTGAGGTAGACCATGCGCTCTGCCGCCACTTCGGCGGACCGGGACCACTGGAGGATCTTCTTGCCCCAGAGCATGCGCAGGTAGTTGTGAATGCGCCCCTCACGCGTGAGCTGGCGCTGGGCGGCGTTCCAGATGTCGTCGCCCGTCTCGGCGTTCTCCAACGCGTCGATCTCGTAGAGCTCGGGCCGGTCGTCTTCGGCGTGTTCGCTAAGGGTCTTCCTGGCCCAGTCCGGCAAGGACTCGTAGCGGTCGTACGCCGGCAGGTTCACGCATGCATTGAAGCCGACCTCGCGCCACGTGATGAGTTCATCGAGAAAAGCCTCGGCGGCTCCACCCATGCCCCACCAGCCCTCGCGGCTGCCGTTGACCTTGCCAAGGTTTTCGACGGTCCATTCCTCGCGCTCGACGATGGCGGCGAACACCTCGTGTGCGCCGAGGTGACCCCAATGGAGCCAGGGGCTGAGGCCGCTGGCCGCCGTGTCGTCTGGGTGGTTGCGGCCATCGGCGTAGCGGCTGAAGCGGGCGTCGAAGAACCCCTTCATCTTCGCCTCCGCAGCCAGGAATCCGCCCTTCTCTTTGGCCGGCCGAACGGCGTGGTCGATCGGCAGGTCGCTAAGGTCCGGTTCGCGAAGGAAGCTCGCGTCGGCGATCGGCCAACGCTCGCCGATGGCGTCGTCGATGTCCGCCAAGCCCCCCTCATAGGCGGCGAGCGGATCGGGGAGCGGTTGATCGCCCAGAAAGGCCGGAAGCCGTTTCTGAAGGTGGCGCCGAAAGCTGTGCGCCCGCGTGAAATGGCGGTCCGTGTCGCGCATCGGATAGAGCCCGTTGCCGTCGACGGCTTCAAAGGGACGGTCCAAACGCTCGGCGGCGGCGGCGACCATGCGCGGCAAGAAAAAGCACGGGTAGTCGTCCGTCACGACCGCCGCGGCACGCGCCGCAAGCGCTTCAAGCATGCCTTTGCCCTCGCCTTCTTGGCGCTCGACATAGGGCACATAGCGTACGCCGTGCGCGGCAAAGTGATCCGCGTGGTCCACCATCCCTTCGATCGCGAAGCGATGGAAGCGGTCCGATGCGTGGGCGTAGCCCACGCGAAGCGGTTCGAAGACCACCAGCGGAAGACGCGCCCTCGCGGCCAATTCGACGGCGCGCTGCAGGGCAAAATTGGCGCGCGGACGACGAGCGGCGATCATCCAGTACAAGATGTACGCGCCGGGGGCGAAGTCTTCGTCGCCGCCGTCGAGGCGCGTGATGCGGTAGGCCGGGGTCACGGCAAGCGGTCTGGGGCGGCGGCCCTCGCCGGACAAGCGCGCGAGAACTACCGGCGCCGCCGGGATTGCTCTACTGTTGCAGCCATGGCCTGGATATCTTGGGCGCGCAGCTTGGGCGCCCTTTATGTGGTTCTTTCGCTCACGGCGCCGGCGTTTGCGCAGGAGCAAGCGGGCGACGACACGGACGTGGAGATGGTCGACGTCGGTGAGGTCGAGCCCGAGCGCGATACGGACGCCGCCCGCGACGCGTTCATGGCGGGCCAGGCGGCGGCCGAAGAAGGCCGCTGGTCCGACTCGCTCAACGAGTTCCAGCGCAGTTACCTGCTTTCCGGCGCGCCGACAGCGCTCTACAACGCCGCGATGGCCCTTCGCGCCCTCGGCCGGCACCGTGAAGCCCGCGACGCCTTTCAGCGCATCATGGACTCGCACGGCGATCACCCAGCGGCGGCGGCCTCGGCGGAAAAGCGCGAAGAGGAAGCCGCCCGCGTGGCCGTGCTTCTTCTCGCGGGGTTGGACCCGAGCGTCGAATACGAGATCCGTCTCGATGGACGTGTGGTGGACGCCCCCGTTGAAGAGGAAACGCGCGTGGAGGCGGACCCGGGTCGCCGAGGCCTAACGGCGGAGCGTGAAGGCTACGAACCCTACACGTGGGAAGGCGATCTGTCCGACGGCGAAACGCGTACGCTGGAAGTCGAGATGGTTGAAGTGCCCTCCGAGTCCCGAAGCGTGTTTCGCAGCCCGATTTTCTGGGCCATCACCGGCGCCGTATTGGTTGGCGCCGGCGTGGGCGTCGGCATTTACCTGCGCAACAACGCCCAACTCGATCCCAACTTTCCCGACAACTCGCTCAACATCTGATGCTCACCCGCCTTTGCCTTTCATTCGCGCTCCTTTCGACCGCCGGATGCACCAACAACGCGACCTTCGACGGTGAGGTCTTGCTCCCCGCATTGCCCGCGGGCTTCGACACGCTCTTCATGCGCGCCTCCGTGAGTCGCGGCGCCGACGGCGAGTTCGCCGTCCTTCCCGAGGGCGCCGCGCTCGCTGCCAACCCCCAGCCGTACAACTTCAGCCTCGTCACCGAGAGTTTCGACGGAGACGTGAACCTCAAGCTGGAGTTTTGCCAGAGCGCGAACTGCGATAACCCAGGCTGCAGCGCTGGCGCCGGCTGCGGACCGGTGCGCTCCCCCGACCCCATCGGCGAGGTGCGCATGCGAATCGAAACGCCGTTCTACCAAGCGAAGATGACCGATGTGAGTTTCGATCTGGTGCTCCTTCCCGCGTGCCTCGACGAGGCCTGCAGCGAGTTCACGGACCCCGACATCTTTGAGGGCTCGTTTCGCCTACCCGAGGACACGCTCCACCGGTGGTGCGATCTCGACGCCACCGACCCGAGCGGCCCACGAGGTCCGCGCGCCGTATGGAACTGCCTCGTCGAACGATGCGATGTGCGCTGCAGCGACGTGGCCGGCGACGCGCTCGGCGGAAGCTGCCAGGACGGTCGGAGCGGACCGCACCGCTGCGAGTAGGGCGCACCATGCCGTCCTTCATTCGCCTCGCGGTTTCGATGGTGCTCCTTTCGGGCGCCGGCTGCGCAAACGACGAAACGACCTTTGAAACGGAGCTTCTGCTGCCGGCCAGGCCCGCCTCGTTCGACGCGCTCTTCCTACGCGTCTCCGTGCGGCCGACGCTGGCGTTCGAGGAAGACTGGACGAACTCGCTTCTGCCAGACCTGATCGAGCTTACGAACGAACCTCAAACCCACACCTTCAGCGTGGTGAGCGGAAACGATCCGGCGGACCTTGGACTGAAGCTGGAGTTCTGCGAGGACGCCGATTGCGAAGCCGAAGAGTGCATCGTCGGCGACGAGCGCTGCGGCCTCGCACGCCCTGAAGACCCGATTGGCGAGGTGTGGATCGGCGTAGAAACGCCCTTCTACGAAGGGCAGACGACCCGCTTGAGCGTGGCGCTTCCGCTGCTTCCCGGTTGCCTCGACGCGCTTTGCTCCGAGTTCACCGATCCCGCCGTATTTGCCGATTCGTCGCGTGCCGAGGAGCGCCAACTGGACATGCTCTGCGACTTGGACGGATCGTTTCCGAGGGCTGTCTGGCGATGCACCGTTCCCCGATGCAGCGTCGGGTGCGTCAGCGCCCCAAACGTTGGCTCGGAAGGTAGCTGCACCGAGGACATGGGCCGCTCTGGACCCCATTTGTGCGAAGCGGCGCTCGAACCGTAAGCCCGGTTAGCCCGTTGAGTTCACG
>JBCCRV010000684.1:0-4087 GCA_039201085.1 Myxococcota bacterium
CACGGCGCGGTAGCCCCGCAGCAGAGGGCGCAGACGCATGGCCCGCACGAACTCGACGGCCACAGGCGGGGGCGGTCCAAAGCGATCTTCCATTTCCGAGGCGAGGTCTGCGATCGAATCCTCGTCCTCGGCGGCGGAGAAGCGTTTGTAGAACGAAAGGCGCAGGCCCACGTCGTCGATGTATGTGTCGGGCAGGTAATGCTCGACGTCGAGGCTGAGCTCAGGGTCGATTTCCTGCTGCACCGTCTCGCCCCGCAGCTGCGCGACGGCTTCATCCAGCATTTGGCAAAACATGTCGAAGCCGACGAGTGCCACGCTGCCGGACTGCTCGGCTCCGAGGAGGTCGCCCACGCCGCGAAGCTCCATGTCGAGGCTGGCGACCTGAAAGCCGCTTCCGAGCTCGGTGAAGCGCTCGAGCGCTTCAATGCGTTGACGGGCCTCGTCCGTAAGGGTGCTCGGCGGCGGCGTAACGAGGTAGCAGTAGGCGCGCTCCCGGCTTCGGCCAACGCGACCGCGGAGCTGGTAGAGCTGGGCCAAGCCGAACATGTCGGCGCGGTCCACGATGATCGTGTTGGCCCGCGGAATGTCGATGCCGCTTTCAATGATCGCCGTCGAGCAGAGGACGTCGTACTCGCCTTCGATGAAGTCGGCCATCGTGCGTTCGAGCTCGCCCTCCTTCATTTGGCCGTGGGCGACGGCGATGCGCAGCTCGGGCATCAAGGTTTGCAACCGCTGGGCCCGCTCGTAGAGGCCTTCGATGCGGTTGTAGACAAAGAACACCTGGCCGCCGCGGCGCACCTCGCGCCCGATCGCTTCCTGCAGAAGGTGGTCGTCCCAGCGGCAAGCAAAGGTGCGCACCGCACGTCGGTCCGTCGGCGCCGTCGTGATCAGCGATAGGTCGCGCAGGCCGCCAATGGCCAGCTGCAGCGTGCGCGGAATGGGCGTCGCCGAGAGGGTGAGCACGTCGACTTCCTTCTTGAGCTTCTTGATGCGCTCCTTGTGGGCCACGCCGAAGCGCTGCTCCTCGTCGACGATGAGCAAGCCCAGGCGGTCGAAGTGCACGTCCTTGCTCAAGAGCCGATGCGTTCCAATCGCGACGTCGATCGTTCCGTCCTTCGTGCCCGCGAGCACGCGGCTCGATTCGGCCTTGTCGACGAAACGGGAAAGCTGGCCCAGCTGCATGGGGTAGTTCGCGAAGCGCTCCTTGAAGGTACGGTGATGCTGCTGAGCAAGCACCGTCGTTGGGCAGAGTAGGGCGACCTGCCGGCCTTCCATGGCCACGCGAAAGGCCGCCCGTAGGGCCACTTCGGTTTTTCCGAATCCAACGTCGCCGCAAACGAGCCGGTCCATCGGGCGAGGGTTTTCGAGGTCGCCAAGCACGTCGTCGATGGCGCGCGCTTGATCGGGCGTTTCCTCGAAGGGAAAAGTCGCTTCAAATTCCGAGAAGAGCCTTCCCGCGGGCGGAAGGGGCGGGCGCTGGGCCGCCGCGCGCTCGGCGTAGAGCACGAGCAGGTCGTCGGCGAGCTTGCGAACGGCCTTCTTGGCCTTGGCCTTCTTCTTCGCAAAGCTGTTTCCCCCGAGCCGGTCGAGCTTGGGCTTGGCATCGCCGCCGGCGAACTTCTGCACCTGTCCAAGGCGCGTAACCGGAACGAAGAGTCGGTCGCCGCCGGCGTACTCCACAACGAGCACCTCCAAGGCGGCGGCCTCCTCACCGCGCATCCGCTCGAGGGCACTCTGTCCAAGCCGCTTGCGTTCGATGCCGAGGTACTTGCCGACGCCGTGGTCCGTATGCACCACGTAGTCGCCGAGCTGAAGCTGCTTCAAGTCTTCGAGGAAGGCCTTCTGAGCCTTCCGCTTTCGGCGTTTGCGGGCCCTCGTGCGGCGCGCGCGCGTGCCAAAGACCTCGCTCTCCGTCAGAAGCGCGAGGGCTTCGTTCGCCCATACGAACCCGTCGACCAATTCGCCGACGCAAACCCGGGCGGCGTCGTGGGGTGCGCCTGCCAACGCGGCACCGGGATCGGTTTGCACCTTCGTCTCGACGGCGGCTCCGTATCCCCGAAGGAGCGCGACAAGCCGCTCCGCTTGGGTGTGCGTTCGGGCCGTGAGCAGGACGCGCAGGCCCCCCTCAAGCCAGCGCGTCACACGCTCTGCGACCGGCTGAAGCGCGTCCTCCGTGCCCACGGCGCGGCGCGCTTTGAGCTCCACCTGAAGGGGCGCCTGGTCCTCCGCGCCCAGATCGTCGAGCCGTGCCTCGTCGGACACCTCATAGGCCGCAAGCCCCAGCGTGTCCTCGGCCCCCACGGACGCCAGCCGATGGACGACGAGGTGATTTCGCGCGTCGATCCGCGCCTTCACTCCGTCTTCGTCGAGGTAGAGCGCATGCAGGTCATAGGCCGGACCTCCGTCGTCGCGACGCGCGCTCAAGTCGTCCGCCGCCCGCGTTAGCTCAAGGTCCGCCCCCTTGGTCAGCGAGGGAGGATCGACGAGCACGACGGCCGCGTCGCCCGCGTAGTCGAACACCGTTTCCAGCGGGCCATGGAACGCCGGAAGAAAGCCGTCGATGCCGTAGAAAGCTCGCCCCGCATCGAGGTCGTCGATAAGCGCACGGGTTTTGCTGCTGGGGTAGTTGGCCTCGTCGCAGAGGTCGCGCACGCGCTGCAGGGCCGCCGCTCGATCCGGACCCAAGAGCGTGTCGCGAGCCGGATGAAGGAAGATTCGCTCCACCTCTTCGATCGTGCGCTGGTCGTCCGGATCGAAGAGCTTGATCGATTCGACGGCGTCGAAGTCGAGTTCGATTCGGGCCGGGTAGCGTTCGCTCGGCGCGTACACGTCCACGATGCCGCCGCGAACGGCGAAGGTGCCGGGGTCCTCGGCGACGGGTGTACGAAGGTATCCGCCGGCGGCGAGCATTTCGATGAGTTCGTCGCGATCGAGCTCGCCGCCGAACTCCACAAGGCGGCTCGTGCGCGCTACCGCCGCCCGCGGCATCACGCGCCGAAGCACCGCCGCCATCGGTGCAACGAGGAAGCTCCAGGGCAGCCCGGATTGAAGGTGAAAGAGCGCGGCGAGCCGGTCCATGGCGGCTCTGCGGTCGGGCGCGACCGCGAGATACGGACTGACGTCGAGGGCAGGAAACTCGAGAACCGCCGCCCGCCCCACAAAGAAGGCCAGGTTCGACGCCATTGTGGCGGCTTCCGCAGCGTCGCCGACGAGCACGATCCGCGGGCCGTCCGCCGCCGTCGCAAGGAGCGAGGCCAGGGCTCCGCGGGGGAGCCCGTGCACGTCAACGCGCCGCTCCTGCGAAAGCTTACTCAAGAGCTCCGTGCGAGCAATCGTGGCGCGCCTAAGGCTCGCTTCCACAGCGGTGTCCGTCACCGCGCGTACTTAGCGGTATGGGCGAGCGCTGACCAGAGCGAAATCGGTCAGACAAACCCTTCAGGCCGGCGGGACGGTGTGTGGGTTGGGGGGTGGGCGTAAAGAGTGAAGGGTGGGGGTGAGCGTGAAGTGGGCGTGAGCGTGAAGAGTGGGCGTGAGCGTGAAGCGTGGGGGTGAGCGTGAAGAGTGGGGGTGAGCGTGAAGGGGCGGCGTGACGCTTACCCGCTGCATCCTCACTCCCCACACCCGTCACTCGCCCCCCAGAGCCGGACGATACGGCTCAACCCCTTTGGACCGCTAGCTGAAGGGCAACAGCTCCTAGGGCGCCCGCATGCACATCACCGCCGTCGCCGCACAGAGGTTGCCGCCATCGTTGCCGTGGACCGACGCACTGACCGCCGTGAAACCACTGGGGCAGCTGCAGGCGTTGGTGAACGGGTTGCGGTTTTGGAACCGGCACGTACCGGCGGGTGGGCATTCGGCAAAGGTCTCCGCCTGGTAGACCAGGTAGGCGCCGCCAAAGGTGTTGGCCGTCGGTCCGGCGCAAAAGACCGATTCGGTCGCGCAATCATCGGCGCCGTTCGACACCTCTGCGCCGGGAAGGCGAATCGACGTCGTTCCGCTGGGGCATGCACAGCCGCCCTCGAAGTCGTTCGGCAAACACGTCCGGGTGATACAGTTCGAGCCCGAGCGCAGGTTGCCGATATTCTCG
>JBCCRV010000685.1:0-4078 GCA_039201085.1 Myxococcota bacterium
CGCATGCGCGAGTTTGAAGAGACGCCCTAGAGCGCGCGCTTGATCAGGTCGACGAGCTTCGCTTTGGGTGCAGCGCCCACCTGCTCAGCGACCACTTCACCGCCCTTGAAGACCTTCAGCGTGGGCACGCCGCGAACGCCGTACTTGGCCGCCGTGCCGGGGCTTTCGTCGATGTCGACCATGCGGACCTTCACCTGGCCTTCGTACTCGGCGGAAAGCTGCTCCACGAAGGGCGCGATCTGCTTACAGGGGCCGCACCAGGTCGCCGAGAAGTCCACCAGGACGGGAAGGTCGGAGTTGACGACTTCCTGATCGAAGTTGAGGTCGTTGACGGAAGGGACGTTGGCCATGGTTCTCATTCTCCTCGGCCCTCAGGGCCGCTGCATCGCCGGCGCTCCGCCGACTGGATGTACCTAAGTATCCCGGTCGGAGATGTCAAATACCGCCGTTCACTCCTGAACCTGCTGAGCCCGCTGCTGGATCTGACGCTGTCGCTGCTCGAGCTCTTCCTGGCGCGCGTTCCGCTTGTAAAGCGCAGCGCCCAGGATCATGAGCGCCCCGACGAAGATCGCCGCGGCGATGATCCAGAGGTCGCTCGAGCGCCCCTTGCTGCGATCGAGCACGAGCGTGGGCGCCGGCCGGCGAACGGGCGCAGCGCCCGGGCTCGTCTTCGCCTGCGTGAACGGGCCCGAGTCGTCGAGCTCAACGGGTGGGTTCAGCGAGGGCGCGGGTTGCGCTTTCGGCTGGGCGCTCAACTCCGGCTGACTCGAGGGCGGGCTCGTGCTTAGCATCGCGTGGGCCGGGTCAGCGGCGGCAACCATGACCGGCGGTAGGGGCTGTTTCGGAAGCTCAAGCCGGGGGGTGGGTACGGGTTGCTCCACCCGAGGCGCCATGCCCGCAAGGTCCGACAGCTGCACGGGTGAGCGGGTCTGACCGCCGCCGGCGGCGCGCTCCATGTCGTCGAGTTCGTCGAAGGAGATCTCTTGCGTGCCGCCTGCCGCAGGGCCCACGGCCACGGCGGGGTCCAAGGGCACGTCCGCCGACTCTTCAAAGTCGGCCGCGTTCCGTCCGCTGGCGAGGTCTTCCAGCTCGTCGAGACCGATCTCCTGCGTGCCTTCGGCTGCCGCTGCTACGGGCACGGAAGGATCGAGCGGGACGCCTTCACTCGTGCGTTCTGAGATCGGCGCCGCCCGCGCGGGCGCCCGCAGCGGCACCGCACGCTTCGGCACGGCGCGTTTCGGAACGGCAGTCTTCGGGACCGGCTTCGGAACCGGCTTTGGCGCCTCCCGCTCGGGCTGCGGCTCGATTCCGAGGGCCTGCTGGAGGGGCCCGTCGAGGGCTTCTTCGGCAGGCGAGGGATCGTAGTCGAGGTGATGGGCGCCCTCGTCTTTGTCGGTGAGCGCCGCGCGAACAAGGCGAGGATCAAGGCCGGCGGCCGCGGCGCGCGTGCTGCGCTCCGTCTCGCGGAGCACGCGCGAACGCTTTAGGCGCTCGGCGGACACGCGGGCCGACGCTTCAGCGCGCCGACTTTGCTCCGCGCTGAGATCGTGGGTCGGTGGCTCCGGCCGCGTGGGCGCGCGATCGACGGTGGTGGCGTCGTCGTGCTGAAGGGCGGATGGACGTCGTACGGGGGCCTGGGGCGCTTCATGCCGGAACGGCGCGGGCTCAAGTTCAGGGACGGGGAGCTTCGCTGCACGCGCCAAGGTTTCTACCAGCGCGTGAAGCGAACCGGGACGGTCGTTTTCGCTCGGTGAAAGGAGCGGTTCGAGGGCTCGGCGAAGGTCCGGGTGCGTGACCGCGGCGCAGTGGCCGTCGACGGGCGGCGAGAGCAGCGTTAACGCTTCGAACACGATGCAGCCAACGCCATAGAGATCGCTCGCTTTCGTGCCGCCGCCCATGGAGACTTCCGGCGCAAAGCGGCGCTTGAGTCCCGTGCTGCGCTGCACGACGTTGGCGACGGATCCGCCCGGCATCGCGCTGAGGAGAAACGCGCCCGTGAGCTGGAGACGTTCCGGATCGGTCCACACGTTTTCGGCGCGCACATCGCCATGGCGCATGCCGCTCGGAACGGCGAGCAGCGCCGTTTCCAGGTGCGAAACGAGCGGCAACAGCTCGTGTGGCTCGAGGGGCCGCTTCGTGGCGATGCGCCGGTCGAGTACCTCGCGAAAGGACGCGCCCTCGGGAACGGGCTCCGTCGCATAGACGAAGCGGTCGTCGCGGTCGCCGTCCAGGAGGCCCGGCAAGTAGTTTCCGCCGCAACCGACGCTCTTGCGTAAACGCTCGGCGACGTCATCGAGCACCGTGCCGTCGAGCACTTCAGGACGGACCAAACGCAGGAGCACGGACTGCTCGTCTTCTTGATCGAATGCGAGGTAGCCGAGCGAGAAGGCGTCGTTTCGCAGCCGGCCGCGAAGTTCGTAGCGCTCGCCGAGCACCTCGCCGCGCTTTGGGCCCGGCCCCGGTGCGGCGTAGCCGGCAACGGCCGTTCGCTGATCAGAATCCATCATGGGGAGCAGGCCACGCCTCGTGGGCGCATGCTACGGCGAAAGGCGCGCGCCGTCATGCGGGCGTGTGCGCTAGCAGACGGCCGAATGGCTGCGCCGCGCGATTGGTGAGCACGCCGTCCTGCCAGCGCTGGATTCACACGTGCGCTCACGTCCGCCCCGTGCTGCCAAATCCACCCTCTGCTCGGGCCGTTTCATCGAGCGCTTCGTGCTCTTCCAGCTCCATGCGGACCACGGCGGCCAGCACAAGCTGCGCGATGCGTTCGCCGGGCGCGATCTCATAGGTCTCGGGCCCGTGGTTGATGAGCAGCACCTGGAGCTCACCGCGGTAGTCCGAATCGATCGTGCCCGGTGCGTTCAGCACGGTCACGCCATGCCGAGCGGCCAAGCCCGAGCGAGGCCGGACCTGGACTTCGTACCCTTCGGGGATCGCCAGCGCGATGCCCGTGGGCACACGGACAAACGCCCCCGGCGAAATCGCCAGGGGCGCGTCCAGCGCCGCCGACACGTCGAGCCCTGCTGCGCCCGCCGTCCCGTAGGAAGGCGGACGCGCGTCGGCGCGAAGTCGGCGGAACGGCAGCTTCATGTGGTGAAGACTTAGGCGTCGGTAGCGGGCGGAGCTTCGCCGCCTTCTTCGCGGCGACGACGACGACGACGCCGCGGACGCTCGCCGTCCGAGCGCTCACGGCCTCCGTCGCGGTCACCGCGGTCACGACCTTCGCGACGACGGCCACCGCCATCGCGGTCGCGACGCGGCCCACGGCCACGGCCGCGATCACCACGGTCGCCGCGCTCGCGGGGCTCCGGCTCGACGTAGCCCTCGGGCTTTTCGAGCAGGGGCTTGCGGCTGAGCTTCACGCGGCCTTCGCGGTCGATGTTGCTGACCACCACCTCGACCTCGTCGCCGAGGTTCATCAGGTCTTCGACCTTGTCGACGAACTCGTAGGACATGTCCGTGATGTGCAGGAGACCGTCCTTGCCGGGCGCGATCTCCAAGAACGCGCCGTAGCGCTCCACGCGGCGAACGGTGCCCGTGTACTTCGCACCCACCTCGGGCTCCGTCGTGAGGCCCGTGATGAAGGCGATGGCCTTTTCCACGCTCTCCGGATCGGAGCTAGCGATGGAAACGGTGCCGTCGTCGGAGACGTTGATCTGCGCGCCGGTCTGCTCGGTGATCGCCTTGATCATCTTGCCGCCGGGGCCGATGATCGTGCGGATCTGGTCGGGCTTGACCTTGATGGCCGTGATGCGCGGCGCGTACTTGCTGAGGTCTTCGCGCGGCGCCGGAAGGGCCTTGTTCATCTCGTTCAGAATGTGAAGGCGGCCCTCACGCGCCTGCGCGAGCGCCTCTTCCATGATCGACTTGCTGAGGCCGTCGATCTTGATGTCCATCTGAATGGCCGTGATGCCCTTGTCGGTACCGCAGACCTTGAAGTCCATGTCGCCGAGGTGATCCTCGTCGCCCAGGATGTCCGTGAGGATGGCGTACTTCTCGCCTTCCTTGATCAGACCCATCGCCACGCCGGCCACAGGCTTCGCAAAGGGAACGCCCGCGTCCATCATCGCGAGGCTTC
>JBCCRV010000686.1:0-4073 GCA_039201085.1 Myxococcota bacterium
CGCGGGCGACGAAGACAGCGCGGTCGATCTTCGCATGCCCGACCTGGCTCCGCCGGACCTCGGTCCGCCGGAGCCGCCGCCGATCACCCCGCTCGAACAGGGTTGGTACCTAACGCGCGACCCCGCCAACGATGTGCTTATCGATTTTCGCACCGAACCGCCCACCGTCACCTGCGAGGGTGTGATCGGCAGTTCGCCGGGCTTTGAAGGGACGGCCGTGTTCACGGACCCCGAGACGGGCGACCTGCTTCTCTACTCGGACGGCGACACGATCCTGAATGGTCAAACGCACGCCGTGCTCGAAAACGGCACCGAGATGAGCGGTGATTCGAGCTGCACCGAAGCAGCACTCGTCACACCCGTGCCGGGAGGCGAGAACGCCTTCTACCTCTTCACGAACGACACGAACGTGAGCGAGCCCAGCTCGCTCTCGTACTCGATCATCGAGCTTGACCGCGGTCCAAACGGGACCGTTACGGAGAAGAACGTGCCGCTCATCACGGGCAACCCCGGCGAAGCGCTCGACGTGGTCCCGCACACGAACGGCACGGACTTTTGGGTTCTGGCATACGCGTCGGCGGCGGAGATTCTGGCCTTTCCCGTGTCCGAAGCCGGCGTGGGCACCACCCCCGTACGCTCGTCCACGGGGCTGAGCGGCTCGGTGTTTCGGGCGTCTATCAACCACACCGAAGACTTCGACACGCTCGTGCTCAGTGCCGTCACGGGCGCGGGTGGTTCATCCGGTTTCATCGCGACTTCGACCATCGATCGAACAACCGGTCGCGTCGCGCCCCTCAACGTGCACGTCGATCGGGAAGCCGTGGGCTATCAAGCGTCGATTTCACCGGACGGTACGAAAATCTATTTCGTCATTGGCAACGAAGGATTTCTCGGCGAGCCGCATCAGTTTGACCTGACGACGAACACGTTGGCGCGCCTCTCGACGGAGACGCTCTACGGCGGATCGAAGCTAGCGCCCGACGGGCGCATCTACTGGGTCGCGAACCGTCAGATGGCCATTGGGGTTGTGGAAGACCCCGACGCGCCCGGCGCGGCGGCGAACTTTCAGCACGCGAGCTTCGATCTTGGCGGATGCCTCGCGGGCTTCGGCGTGCCGAACCAGACGGCGGCCTTCACGGACTTTCTTCCGCCGTTGATCTGAAAAGCGAGCGCGGAGGACGAGCCTCGCTGGGGTAGGACCGCCCCTGCACTCCACCTGGGATTGCGAGCGCGCCTGGAGCGATCGACAAGTTCCGCGAACGCGTTCAGACCGCAGCATGTCCGACGTCGACGCGCTGATCGAAACGCTCCAGCTCCAGCCCCATCCCGAGGGCGGCTACTACCGTGAAACGTACCGCTCGCCTGCAGCAGACGGCGCGCGCGGCGCCTGCACGGCGATCCACTACCTCCTTCGAGCGGGCCAACGTTCCCATTGGCATCGCGTCGATGCCGACGAGGTCTGGTGCTTTCACGCGGGCGATCGCTTGGAGCTTCTGATCAGCGATGGCGAAACAACGACGATTCATGTGCTCGCCGCCGATGAATCGCCGCAAGTGGTCGTGCCCGCCGGGGCGTGGCAGGCGGCGCGTCCGCTGGGTGCCTACGCGCTCGTGTCGTGCATCGTTGCGCCGGCCTTCCGCTTCGAGGGCTTCGAGCTGGCGCCCGCAGACTGGGCCCCCGCGGACCGGCGCTAGGGGAAGCGGCGGAAGACCTGCTGGGTCTCGCCGGGGACGATGGTTACGGTAAGCGGGATCCAGCGGCCTTCGCCTTCGAGCTGAACCTCCACGCGAGCGCCCACGGCGACCACCATGTTGCTGCGCGGCGTTTGGCCCATGAGGTGGCCGTTGACGCGAACGAGGGACCACGGCTCGGTGTTCACGGAGACCAATCCTCGACCGGTGGTGGGAGCATTCATCGGCGTGCGTCCGTCGCCGATGAAGGGCGAAGGAATCGCGGCGTTCGACGGGGCGGCAGCCCGGGATGGAGCGACTTCGTCGGTCGCCTGCGCGTTCATGCCGGCGTTTTCAGCAGGCGCCTCTTGGGCCGGTCGCGACCGACGTCGGCGAGGGCGTCGTCGTTGGGCCGGCTGGGCTTCGGACGGCGCTTCGGCCGCTGCTTCGTGCCGTGCGCTGAGCTCGAAGTCGAGCACTTCGTCGTACCCGTAGCGGCCGATCCAGACCTCGTGCGCGCCCGCGGGCACCGTTTCGACGATTCTCGGCATCATGTCTTCGCCTCCGTCGTCGTCGCAGAGCCAGCGGCCTTCGGAGGTCCGCACGGTAAGGGTGGGGTCACCCGTTCCGCGCACGTCGAGGTGCAGCGTGCCAGGACGCACGGTGATGACGTGCAAGGGGGCGTCTTCGTCGATGAGACCGGCGCAGGAGCTGGTGGCGATCTGCGCCGCGGCGTTCATACCCCGGGCACGGCCGCTGAACGTCAACGTCTCGTCGCCTTCGAGCACGAGTGTTTCCGGTTCGTCCGGGCCGAAGGCTTCCGTGTACCACGCGCTCATATGCTCGCCCGCGGCGACGACGAGCTGTTCCGCTTGGCGCGGACGAAAGGCAAGAAAGCATGCGCCCGCGATCACGGCGATGAGCGGGAGGACGCGAAGGGCGCCGAACGGCGAACTCGGGCGGCGTTCGCTCGGTGGTTCCGACGGCTCCTCGCGCTCACGCTCCTCTGGGCCGGGCTCTGATGCCGGCCGCGCGAACGCTGACTCGGCCATGAGGGTCTTATCGCCGCGAACGCGGTTGTGGGTACCGCAGTACTCGCAGACGGCAAAGGCTTTGCCCTCTTCGATCTTGAGGGCGGCGCCGCAGTTCGAGCACTCCATGGGCCCAGCCTACCGATGGAGGGCCAAGAGTCGAAGGATCTCCACGGATGCGTTGGAAAAAGTCGTCCGATTCGGGCCCACCGGTTTGCCAGCCGTCACTGATGCCCCCCTAGCGGAGGCGATAGATGTCCCGCAGCGAGCCTGTGAGCGAAAAGGCGGTCGCGGACCGGTTGGCGCTGGGTTCGATGCGCAGAACGTTCGTTTCGCCCCCCATCGACGTGTCGCCGACGCCGAAATAGAGCAAGCCGTCCACGCTCGAGGCGCCGAAGTCGATGGTGGACGCGGGCTGGTCGCCGACCTCTACGGCCCGCACTTCGTCGCCCAGCTCGATACGCCAGAAGCGAAAGATCGAGAATCCAAAGAGGTTAAGGGCCGTCAGGCTGGCGTCCTCCGGCAGGGCCGAAAGGTCGACCATCTTGGCGTACGCGACACCGGGTTCGCCGGGAACTTGCCACATGCCTGTGGCGGCTCCCAGACCTTCCGTGAACGACGCTACGTCAACGAAGTAGTCGGGGTCGAAGCGGGTTTCACCCGCTCGAATGCGAAGCAAGCAGGTTGGTGGTGCTTCCGCGTCGCGGGCCTCGGCGAGCACCTGCGTGATGTAGTTCCGGCCTTCGCCGATGACGTATACGTCGCCGTCCGGTCCGACAGCGGGTCGGGAAGCGGCGACGCAGCGCCGGTCGTCCGCGACGCCGAGGAGTGTGTTGCGTTCCGTGTCGAAGATTGCGACGCGTACGCTCGGAACGATGTCGAAGGTGGCGTAGTTCACCGGACGAACCGGCACGTAAAGGCGACCTTCGCTGAGCGTGGGGAACCACAGCTCGCTGGTGAAGCCTTCTTCGCCAAGGCTTGAGAGGTCGACCTCGCCGGTGATTTCCATGGCCGTCGGATCGAACACGGCGAGTGTGAGTTCTTCGTAGAGCAGCAGGTAGGCCTTTGTCGGCGAGAGAAACGTTAACGCCGGCGGCATTCGGCCCACCCCGAAACGGGAGAAGCTGAGTCGGTCCACCTCCTGCAAGCGTCCTTCCTCATCGGGTACGTAGCGAATGAGCGTCGGCTCCTGACCGAGGCCAACGTACACCGAACCCTCGTACGCCCAATGGCGGGAGTTGCCAGGCGCTTCGATGGCCGAATCGAGGTTTAGCGAGCCTTCGAGCGAAGGGACCGTCTGCACAAAGAGCGTGCTTGCCCTTGGCGGCTGCGAGTCCGGCGACTCGTCTACCGATGCAGCAACGGACGGTAG
>JBCCRV010000687.1:0-4053 GCA_039201085.1 Myxococcota bacterium
CTAGGTAGTCGAAGGCCAGCGTACCGTCGCCGCACCGGGCCAGCGCAACCTCCATCGCGTCCACGACGGGCGCAAAGTCCCTTGGCCTTCCTTCGGGCGCCTTGCTGAGGAGCGTAAAGAGCAAACGCACCAGCACGTCCGGTGCCTCCGGCACGTGCTCAAGCAAGTCGGGTGCAGGCTCCTGCTGGATGCGCTCAACGGCGTCCTCCCCTACGTAGAGGCGCGCCTGCGTCAGCGCCTCGAAGAGCACTACACCGAAGGACCAAAGGTCCGACGCGCGCGAGGGCTCTTCAAAGCGAAGCACCTCTGGCGCCATGTAGCCGAGTTTGCCCTTGAGCAGGTTTTGCGTGGTGGCGCTCGAGCGCCCGAGCGCTTTTGCAATGCCAAAGTCCGTCACGCGCGCCGCCCCGTCGAAGCCCACCAGGATGTTGTCGGGCGAGATGTCGCGGTGAAGCAGCTCGACGGGGGCGCCCAGGTGATCGCGCGCGTCGTGGGCCGCTTCGAGCCCGCGCGCAACGTCCCGGCCGAGTTCGAGAACCACCGAAAGGGGCAGCACATCGCCGCGCTCGTGGACCCATTGAATCAGCTCGCCCAGCGATAGCCCGTCGACGTAGTCCATCAAGAGGTACGGCCCTTGATCATCTTCGCCGAGGTCGTACACGCGCACGACGTTCGGATGGCGAATGAAGCCCGCCACGCGCGCTTCGTCCAGAAACGCCGCGCGGGCCGCCGCGTCTTCGAGGAGCGACGCGCGCAGGCGCTTGAGGGCGTAGGCGCGCTCGAAGCGCCCTTCTTGGCGCAGCACGAGGCTGACCTCGCCCATCGCGCCTTGGCCCAGGCGGCGAACGTGAACGAAGCTCATTGCCGCGCGACCGGCCCCGCGCGAAAGTTCCGGCCGACCTCTTCAGCCGTGAGCGCCCGGTCATAGAGGGCGGCCAGGTAGAGCGTGCCGAGCCACGGACGGGTCGCACCAAAGGCGCGGTTTCCAACGCCCAGAAGCGCGTCCTCAGGCAGCTCCGCCAACCGAAAGTTCGACCCCTCGCCGGCGAGAGCGCCGTCTTCATAGAGAAGCGCCCGGCCGTCGCTCATGACCGTGAGCACGAGATGCACCGGCGCGGTGATCGTGCGCTCGGCCGCCGCGGCCGTGTGGTTTCCCGGGTCCACGAAGCGGCCCAGGAAGCGCTCGCCCGCTTCCGAGCTGCCGCCGAAGCCTTGGCCCAGCGTGATCGCACCGCCGCCCGCACCTTCGAGGGTGAGGATTCGAGCCGGCCCGCCCTGCACGCGGGGGTCGGGCCGCACCCACGCTTCGAGCGTACCTTCCTGCGATGCAACCAGCGCATCGCGGTGCACCCGGCTCGCCCTTGCCGGCGCGATGCGCACGTCGCCCGTGATCCTGAGGCCGAGGCGCTCGCGCCGAACCGCGCCAAGGTCGGGTATATCGAGGTCGACGGGGCCGGCGCGGTCTTGATCGAAACCGCGGCCTTGATCGACGATGCGGCCTGCCTCGCCTTCGTCGAAGGTGTAGAGGGAAAGGGCGCCGGTTGCGCGCTCCTCGGACGCCCCCGGCGCGAGCTCGGCGCACTGGGCGGCGCCTTCCGAGCGCCGCACGGACGGTGCATCGCTCAGGCAAAGCCCCTGCCTACACGACTGGCCGCTCGGGCAGACCGTGTCGATGCACGCATCGTCAAAGCAGAGCCGCACAAAGCCCGACTCGCCAACGCCCGGCAGCTCGAGGCGCTGCTCGCCAAGGAGGCCAAGGTCGCCGAGGAGTCGCGTTCTTAGCGTCAGCGCGCGATCCGTCGGGCCCTCGGGAACGACGGAGAAGCGCAGGGGAAACTGCACGCCCGTGACATCGGCGGTCGCCATCACGCTGCCGTTGGCTTCCGCTTCTAGGCGGCGCGCGCGGGTGGCGACTTCCGACTCGGCCTCCACGATCACCTGAAGTTCGGGCCCATTGCCGCAGCCCGCCCAGCCGACGAGGGCAAGGAGCACGGTCAGTGTCGCAGAGCGAACCATGGAGCGCAGCTTACATGGAAGCGTGCGCCTAAAAGGCACTCGCATCGTCCCCCCGCAGCTCGAGGGCGCTTCGCAGAGGACGCGCGAACAGAGCGCACATCGCACGAGGTCCGCGCTACGCTAGGGGCCGTGGACGGAGTCCGTCGCTTGCATCAAGGCGCCCTCGAGGACGCGCGCGCGCGCCTCGGCGAGGGCAGTGAAGTGCTCGTCGCGCGCTTCGCCCAGCTCTTCGGCGCCGCTGGCAACCTGGGCGACCTGGGCGACGCGGGCAGCTTCGGCGACCGAGCCCGTCGATTCGCCGGCATGGAGGCGGAAGCAAGCGCACGTCTCGAGCTTCTATCGATGGCGCCCTCGCCACGCGCCGAAGCGCTCGACCAACCGGACCGATGGAGCCTTGCCGCCGCGCGGCTTCACGCCTTCGCGCACGACCGTGCCTTCGATGGACCGGGTGAGCTGTCGGACGATCCGGTGCTGCGCGTTCAGGAGCTGGCCCTTCGTGCGCTGAGCGCCCTCCAGCGACGGGACCTGGACCGCGCGACGCACGATGCACGATGCGCCTGCCGCGCGGCGTATGCGGAGAGCCTCCCGAATCAGGAGTACCTGAGCTACTACATCCTGGCCCGCACCCGGCGCATCACGGGCAGCCCGTATGCGGCGGCACGCATTGCTGGGGCCCTTGCGCGGGCGGTCCCGTCCGCGTGGCGTCCGCTCGTGGACTGGGAGCTCGCGCTGGCAGGCGGCCGGCCCTCGGACATCGAGCGTCCCTTCGAAGGCATCGCGCACATCTGGTTTAGCCTCTGCCGCGCCGCCGAGGCGGGCGATGCAGCGGCGGTCGCCCGCGCCGAAAAGGCGCTCCGCCACGCGCCCCTGCTCCCGGTGTTCGACGCCGAACGCCAGCGCCTCCTTCGAGGACTAAGGGCCTTTCAACCGGACGATGCCCGCGATTTAGCGGGCGCACTTGGACCAAGCGCGGAAGCGCTCGGTCAGACGCCCGCCGTGTGGTGTGTGGGGCCTGGCGAAGCGGCCGCGCTGCGGTGGTGCGTCTTCGCGGGCCCCGGCGCGGAGCTCGGCTTTTCGAGCGGTGAGCGCAATCAACGACTGCTTTCGACGCTCGCCCGCGGTCCAGCGGACATCGGCTCGGTCTTTCGCGACGTCTATGGCTTCGCCCTTGAATCTGAAGACCACCAAACGATGATTCGCGTGCTGCTCCATCGTACGCGGGCCAGCCTCAAGGGCGCGGCGCAGATCGTGCGCGAAGGAGATCATCTGCGACTCGCGTGCAACGAGCCGTGCCGCCTGCCTGAACCGAGCACGGCGCCGCCCTACGGCGACCGCATCCTGCGCGCCGTCGCCCTCAATCCCGGCGCGACCGCCAGCGAAATTTCCGGGCGGACGGGCATGCATCTGCGAAGCGTGCAGCGCACACTGCGGCTCATGGGCGAAACGGGGGCCTGCATTGCCGACAGCAGCGGTCGGCGAACCGTGTACCGGGTCGAGGACACGACCTTCAGCGAACCCACCCACTTTCGCGTGGCGACGTGAGTCTGGTGGTCCTGGCGCCCGTGGCCCGCGGCGGAAGCGGCAGCGTTCATCTCGCCCTACGGCGGGGCGACACCTTTCGGCGCTTTCTCGCGCTCAAGCGCCTTCGCGGCGCAAACGACGACGAGGGCGCGCGGGAAGAGCTGCTCAAGGAAGCGGCCTACGCGGCGTTGATTCGACATCCCAACGTCGTTGAGGTGATCGATGTGGGCGCCGATCGCGAAGGCGCGTTCCTGCTCATGGATTTTGTGCACGGCGTTTCGCTTCGCGAACTGCTCGAAGTGGCGCCGCTCTCCACCCAGCTTGGGCTTCGCGTCGCGCTGGCCATCGCCAAGGGGCTTTGCGCAGCGCACGAGCAGCGCGGCGCCAAGGGCGAGCCCTTGGGACTGATGCATCGCGACGTCACGCCCGCCAACGTGATGGTCGGCTTCGACGGTTCGGTGCAGCTGACTGACTTCGGGCTAGCGCGCACGCACCGCGACCCGCGGACCCAGGAGC
>JBCCRV010000688.1:0-4048 GCA_039201085.1 Myxococcota bacterium
CCTTCAATGAGCACAAAACGCACCATCGACTCGAGCGTGCGTTCGGCGCCCGCCAGCACGGCCTCGTTTTCCCCAAGCTCGCGAGAGGCCTGCTCAAACGCAAAGCGCGCCTCATAAAAGGCGGCTTCGATGTCGCGACGAGGCGCGCCGCCGGCAATGCGTTCACGAAGCACCGCCGCCTTCTCTTCGCCGCGCGCCGAAAGAACCTGCGCGGCCCGGGTGGCTTCGTAACGCTCAAGCGCCTGCGCGAAGGCGGCGGCCGTGGGAAAGCGATCCGCCGGGTCGGACGCTCGCGCGCGATTCGCCAGCGCAGCGAGCATGGGCAGGTGGGCGCCGTGCTCGGCAGGCCGCGAATGAAACGCGGAAATCAGCACCCCTTGAATCGTGGGCGCTACGTGGGGCGGCTCGCCTTCGAGCACTTCGTAGAGCGCGGCCCCCAGTAGGTACACATCCGAATGAACGCCTAAGGACGCTCCGTCGCCCGCGGCCATCTCCGGCGCCATGTATGCCGGCGTGCCCTCGATGGCCCGAACGCTCGACGCGGGACGGACGGCGGCTTCGCTCAATCCGACGGCGATGCCCCAATCAACGAGGTACACCTCGCCGTAACTGCCCACGAGCACGTTCTCGGGTTTGATGTCCCGATGAAGCACGCCGCGTTCGTGCGCGAAGGCGACGGCCAACGACACCTGCCGAAGGATTCCCAAGTGCCGGCGCAGGTATGCATCGTCGTTTCGCTCGCCGTCGTACGCCGCCAGGATTTCCGACCAAGGCTCGCCGCGAACGCGCTTCATGACGATGGCGGCCCGGCCTTCCTTCGCTTCGGCGATCGCGTACACGGGAAGGATGTTCGGGTGTTCGAGGCCGCCGGTCACCTGGGCCTCTTCCACGAGAAGCGCCTCGTGCGCTGCGTCGTGGCGCCGGCAGAGCTTGATGGCCACGTCCCGCCCCAAGCCCGGCTGCACGCCGGTGAACACCAGGCCCATACCGCCCTCACCGATCTTGCGGTCGAGCGTAAGCGCTTCGCGATTCAAACGAACGGACGCCGGCGGAGGCTCGACCGTCGCTCCCGTGGGTACTTCAGTCCGTGCGTCCGGGTCGACGCCCAGGCGCGCCCACGTTTCGCGAAGCGTACGCTCGGCGGCTTGAACCTCTTCGCTCGTTCCTTCGCCGCCCCCCATCGTAACCCGCGGAGCATGCAAGACGGTGGCGGATGCGTCGACCCACCGCGCGCATTTGCTACTCCACCTCCCGGCCTGCTTCCTTGGCCTCCGCCGCAAGTCGCTCCTCAAGCTCGGCGAAGCGCTCTTCGAGGGGATCGGCGACGCGCACGCGCGGGGCGGCGCTCGCCACTTCATCCGTCGTCCGAACCTCGCGAAAGTCGTAGCGCATCAGGCCGTCGGACGTGACCTCCGCGCGCACCCGCGTGCCGTCGGCCATGGCCGTAAGGGCCGCGTCGGCGTCCGCTTCGCTCATGCCGAGGGCCTCGGCGACGTCCGTCACGAAGAGCGAACCGCCCTTCTCCTTGGCCAGTGCGCGAATCGACCCCTCGACGCCGCTTCCCGCGCCCCGGCGCATGCCCCAAAGACCCAGGCTAAGGCCGCCGCCGGCCACCGCCGCCGCGGCAACCAACCCGAGTACACCGGGGATCGCGGCCGCCGCGATGGCGCCGCCGACGATACCTGCTGCGATGGCAAAGATCCCGAGGGAGCGTCCGCCAGCCTTCGCCGCCCGCGAGGCCGGTGGTCGGATCACCAGCACGCCGGGGCCGACCTCGCGCGGTTTGCCGCACGCCATGCACACGTGGCCCTCCGGCGTCGGACGCACGGCGGCGATGGCGTTGCAGTGGGGGCAGCGGTTGGCCTCGCCAAACACTTGGCCGCACGCGTGGCATAGCTTCGCGCCGGGCCGCTGCTTGGTGCCGCAGGTTGGGCAGACTTCCGGCGTCTCGTCGTCGGCGGTAGTGCTCATCCCTCGCCGAGCAGGGCATTCATGGACGCTTCGTCCGCCGGCGTGAACGCGTAGCGATCGAACTCTTCGCTCGTCACCCAGCGAAAGTCCTGCACCGCGCGGCACTGAAGGGGCACGCCCTCGGCCAGCGTGCACTGGTAGAGGTAGAGGTCGACGCTGTAGCGCTCGTAGGGGTGCTTTACGTAGCTGATGAGCTCGCCGACGGTGGCAAATGCGCCGAGGCGATGGCGAAGTTCACGCGCCAGCGCGTCGCTATCGGACTCGGCTTGCTCCACGCGCCCACCGGGGAATTCCCAAAGGTTCGGAAGTACGGCTTCGCTTCGGCGCTGCGTGATCAGATAGCGCCCATCCCGCTCCACAACGGCGGCAACCACGCGAATCGTTTTACGGGGCGTGTCCACGCGGGGGGTATAACATCGCCCATCGATGACGCCTATCCTCTACTGCGGCGTTCCGCTCGGGGCGGAGGTGCTGCGGCGAGCGGGCTTCGCGCCCGCCCTCAGCGCCCTCGGTCCTCGCGATCTACCAGGCCGTCGCCGACTCGGCCGACTCCTCCCGAACGTTTGGACGATGCCCAACCTGGGCGGCGATGCGTTTCTGGCGGAGGTCGACCGCCTTCGACCCGAGGCCCTACTCGCCTTCTTTTGGCCGAAGAAGATACCCAAGAGCCTGCTCTCGCGCGTGCCGGCCTTCGGCACACACCCTTCGCTCTTGCCGCGCCACCGCGGACCGGATCCCTACTTTTGGACGCTTCGCCAGGGCGAGACGCAGACGGGGGTGACCCTTCAGCGCTTGGTAGAGGCCTACGACGAGGGGCCGATCGTAGCCACGCGCCGCGTTCCGGTGCGGGCAGACGATACCGCCTGGTCCTTGGCCCGACGGCTCGACGCGCCGGCGCTGGAGCTGCTCGTCGCCACGGCGGCCTTTCTCTCGCGGGGCTGGATGCCAACGGGCACACCACAGCCACCGGGCGCGACGCAAGCGCCCTTCCCGAGCGCCGAAGATCTTCGCCTCGACTGGAATCGGCCCGCCCGGGAGCTCGAGGCGTTGGTTCGTGCCGCTTCCCCGCAGCCCGGCGCCCAAGCGCTCTTCGCGGACACGCCCGTGGAAGTCGTTCGGGCAAAGGCCGTGGATCAGGCAGTGCCCGCGGGGCTCCGGCCTGCGGAAGCGTGGCGATCGGAAGGAATGTGGTTCGTGCGATGCGCGGAAGGCGCCCTGCGAATCGACCGCCTACGAGACGTGGAGGGCCGAGCGCTGGAGCCCGGTTCGCTCTTCGAAAGGCAGCGCATGCACCGGGGTGAAAAGGCTGGTAGCGTCGGCATCGAGGCGAAGGATCGTGAGCACTAAACGATGGCGCATGAGCGTGGTCACCCTCGGCAAAGACGAGGTGCTCCACGACGTTCGGGTGGATGCGGAAAACTGGATGTCCGCCCTGCGGCTTGCCCGCGCCAAGACGGGTGAATCCGGCGGCGTACCGCCCGGCTCAAGCTGCGCCGTCGCACCCGACGGCAAGGTCACGATTCTCGATCCGATTCAGCGCCGGCGCTTTGTGCTGGAAACGGGCCCCGCAGCAGACGCGCCGCCGCCAGCGCCGGCCCTGCAGCCCGCCGAAACGACGCCCGCGTCACAGCCTGCCGCCGAACAGCCGGAGCCCGCGTCGGCGCCCGCGGGTGCCAGCCCCGTCTCGCCCATGGCCGCCGCGTCGCCCCCACGCGAAGGCGCGGCGCCCGCGGCACCCGCGGCACCGGCGAAGAAAAAGAAGAACCTCAAGCAGACGATGGCCTACATACCGAACGAGCCCATCGCTCCCCCGGCTGAGGCGAAGAAGAAGAAGCGCGCTCGCAAGACGATGGCGTACTTGCCGCCAACGCCTGAGGCCGTGCGCGAGTCGAGCCGGCCGCCTGCGGACGCCGGGGCCGCGCCGGCCGCCGCTCAGGCCGCTGCTGAACAAGCTGTGCAGCAGGCCGCTGCTGAAGAAGCGGCGCAGCAAGCGGCCGCTGAGCAAGCCGCCGCCGAACAAGCGGCGCAGCAGGCCGCCGCCGAACAAGCCGCAGAAGACGCGGCGGCCTGCTGCGCC
>JBCCRV010000689.1:0-4038 GCA_039201085.1 Myxococcota bacterium
GCCGCGGCGCGCGCCTGCGCTTCGCTTGCCTCACGATCGAAGATCGCCTGCACGGCCTCGCGGAAGGGCGCGCGGGTCAGCTGCGTGGAGGCAAGGCCCTGCACGAGCGTGCGCCCGTCGTCGCCTCCGTGCGTGAGGGTGCCCTCGGCGACGGCCGCCATGATTTCCGGCTGCTCCGTGAAGGTGCTGTCCGCTCGGTAGCGGACCAGGAACTCGCGAAGCGCCGGCGTCGACGACGCGTCGCCCAGCTCGCGAATGGCGGTGGCGAGCTCGACGAGCATCTCGCGCGGTGTTTCGTGGTCGCGCAGGTGCGAGATGAGCGCCGGCACGGCGTCGCGCACTTCCTGGGCCCGCAGGGCCGGCACGATCAGGTCGAGGGGCGGGGCGGGCGTTTCCTCCAGGTAGTCGAAGTGCTGCTCGAGGGCGGACACGAGATACTCCGCGCCCACCGGGCGAACGCGAACGGCATCGCGAATCGCCGCGCGAAGCACGCCGGGCGTCGAACGCTGCACGTAGAGGTCGAGGAGGTCCTGGGTGATCTCCGGCTCCTCCATCGCCGCCAGTAGGCTCACGGCGTGGGCGCGGGCCGGCACGAGGCGGTTGTCCGCATCCCCCGCGATGGTGGCGAGCGAGTCGCGCGCGGGCGCTCCTTCCTCGCTTGGCGTAGGGCCTTCGAAGGCGTCGACGCGAAGTCCCGCCGAAGCGACGTCAAGGTTCGTGTCGCTGCGAAAGCGAAGCGCGCCCGTTTCCGCGTCGAGCTGGAGGAGAGCGCCGTTGCCACCCACCACGAAGAGACCGCTCTCGAGCGGCCGGCCGGCGACCACCTCCTGGTCGAGCATGGCGGCCCAGCGGAGCGTCCCGTCGCCGTCATAGGCAAAGACGTAGCGGAAGTAGACGTAGTACGCGCGGCCGCCGACGAGGGCCGAGCTGGCGTTTGGTTCGGCGTAAACGCGAATGCGGCCACGGGCGCTGCGGCGACCCGGTACGGGAAGAAAGCCGTCTTCGTGGATTTCCGGTTCGCGCGGGAGGTTCGGCAGCGGATGGGCGACAACCTGCGCATCCGTGCGGTTGCCCGTCGCGGACCCCGCGCCGAGTCGATAGGTGTTGCGAAAGCCGTAGTACACGCCGTCCCGACGCTGTTCGATCCAGGCGATGACGTCGTCGTTCGTGCGAAGACGCGCAACTTCGATGCCGTCCGTTTGCCGTAGAATGGCGATGTTCTGTTTGTCCCAGGGCACGAGCACGTAGCCGCCGGCGGCGACGGGCTTGCCCAGAGTCCCGGAAATTGTGTGGCTCCACGCGCGCCGTCCCGTGCGCGCGTCGACAGCCTGCACCGTGCCTTCGCGGGTCGCGCCGCCACCGGCGCCGATGCTGTGCACCCAGAAGAGCCGCGCACCTTCGCGCGCCGAGCCGACGTAATCGAGTTCGCCGAGGGGCTTGCGCCAAAGCTCGCGCCCGGACGCCAAGTCGAGGGCGACGGCGGCATCTTCGACGCTTGTCATCACGACGTCGCCAAGGATCTCGGGGCGCGTTCGAACGGGGAGCGGGACGCGCCATCCCACGTTGCCCGTGGGGACGTCGAGGGCCGCCACCTCGGCCGTTTCGCCGGCGGTCGTCAGCACGACGACGGGCGAACCGGTGGGCGGAGGTGCACTTTCGATGGCGGCGATCACGGGCTCGAGGTCCTCGAGTCGGTTGTCCGCGAAACGGTAGCTGAAGGCGTCGAGCGTTTGCGTGGTTGCGCAGCCACCAGCGCTGAGAAGGAGGCCGACGAGAAGGGCGCAGAAAGCGCCGGTACGTGCAGTCACTGGCCTGCTCCTTGACGCAGCGTTTGGCCGCTGGCCGTTTCCGGGATGCGCCGAATCGTTTCCTCGACCAGCGCCTTGAACGCGCGGAGGTCGCGGTTGCGAATGCGCCGGGGAAACGTTTCCAGATACGTGGTCAGGAAGCGACGAACGGACACGCCTGCGATCTCCCCCAGGCGCTCGACCACGGCGGTCTTCGCTTCCACGGAAATGTCGTTCCGGCCCAGAAATTCGCCGTAGCCCGAGAGCATGACGCCGATCGGCTCGCGTCCAAGGAACGCGTTGAATCGCTCGATAGCCGTCGTGTCGCCGAGCTTGCCGATGGCGATGGCCGCCTCAACGACGTTGCGCTCAAACGCCTGAAAGAGCACGTCGATGGAGGGCCGATGGCCGATCTCGCCGAGGGCGAGGGCGGCCGCACCGCGTACGCTCCGGTCCGAATCGCGCAATCCACGCGCCACCAGTTCGGGCACCCGGCCGTCTTCAATGGCGGCGAGCGCCTCGTAGGCGCGCCGGCGCGCCCCGACGCGCCGGTGGCTCGTGAACTCGGCAAGCACGTCGATGGCTTCGGCCATGGCCAGCGTCTCAAGCGCGTCGAGGGCGCGATCGATAAGGGTGTCGCTTCGGCCGGAGCGAAGCAGTTCGGCGAGCGGCGGAACGACGCGGGGGTGGTCGATGACCACCAACCGCTCGATGGCACCACGTACTTCGTCGTCGTTTGGGGAGCCAAGCTGCGCCTGAAGGGCGTCGAGATCGGCCAATGTGGCACGGATGCGGGGGGCGTCGTCGCCGTCTTGGGCCCGTGCGGTTTGGATCAGCCCTAGCTCGGCGGGGGCTATACCCCAACCAAGGGAGGTGATAAGAGCGACGGCAAAGAGCGTCGGCGTCACTGAATCAAACGGTTTCATGGAACTCCTGAAGGGCGCTTCGCCCCGGGAGGGGGCCCTAGCACCGCATTGGCTGGGACGCACAGCCTCAGCGGAGGACCTCCGGGAGGAAATGCGCCGGGCCATTGCGGACGTTTGAGGGCCGACGTATCCCGCCGAAGGAAAATGCTGAAGCGTCATTTCCATAGCCGCGCGCGCATCGCCGCCCTCGCCGCCCTCGCCGGCGGGGTTTTGGCGGTTTTGGCGCCGGATCGAGGACGTGGCGACGATCTCACGGCGGCCCTCGCGGAAGCCGTGGAAGAAGAGGTGTTGCTTCTGGGCCAGCCGGTCGTCTTTCGCGAGCCCTCGGCGCTCGCCTATGGCGAAGCGGTGTTTCTCGGGATCGTCGACGAGGGCGAACCGGCGGACGTTTACTACGCCGCCGTGCGTGCCGAGGATGGGCAGGTGCTCGATGTGCGGGACCTGCGCAACCTGACCCGAACGTCGAGCGCAGACGAAGGGTTGCTGACGGTGTTCGGCGCTGACCACGTGGCCTTTGGCTCCCGGGTGGATGGACGCTTCGACGCGATCGTGGTGCTCGGTCTGCGCGGCGAGCGCGCGGAACTGACGGCTGACTGGCCACGACGCGCTCGGCTGCAGAACGCCGTAAGCAACTATCAGGCGCAAGGACGGCGGCGCGGCTTCGACCGGCGCCGCTACGCCCTGGAAGTTCCCTCGGGCACGTTGTCGTTCGCAGCCGAGGGAGAGCGCCTTGTGGCCGGGCTCGAGCAGGGTGAGGTCGTCCTTCAGGCGGGCGACGATACGCCCACGGCGGGCGCGGAGCTCGTTCGCTTCGAGGCGCCCGCCAAGGGCATGCCGGGCACCCTTACGTGGGTCGTCGATACCGTCCGTAGCCTGCCGTTTGTAGGCCCAGAGCCGATCGCTTGGCTCGAACACCGCGTGTTCGCGCTCAAGGACGCGCTTCAGCGTGCGTACTACACCGCCTTTGGCGAACCCGATACGGAGCAAGAGGTCGCCGACGAGCTGGGGCTGGCGGACCTGAGCGAGGAAGCGACCCGCCGGCGCGCTGAGCTGGCGGTGACGGACCCGGAGCTTGGCTGGCCGCCGGCCCAGCTGGACCCGGTGGTACGTTCGCCGGAACGCGGGGAGGGCGAGTGGGTCGCCGTCGTCGATGACCCCTTCGTGCGTTCGTACCCCGGTGCGCCTCCGGCGTTCTACACCACATTCCTCCAGGTCGATCCGGACCGGCCCTTCACTCGGGTGTACGTGGTCACCTGGGATCCCCGCGCCGTTCAGCTGCGCGTGATGACGGGCACTCGGGAGCCCGAGAGTGCGACGGGGGCAAC
>JBCCRV010000690.1:0-4034 GCA_039201085.1 Myxococcota bacterium
CCAGTTCCTCGAAGGCCGTGTCAAACCGGAAGAGCGCGGCGTCATCGAGCGCTTCACCGGAAGCGACGAAGCCGTCCGGAGTGGGAACGATGCCGGTGACGAAGGCTCCGTTTCCGACGGGGAAGCGTCGCGAGCTTAGTAATCCCTCTTCGTCGAAACGAAGAATGATCACGTCGCTTTCGCTACCCCTTCTCCGAACGCCGACAACAATTGCCACGTCGCCTTGAACGATCACATCGAGGAACTGGTCGTTTCCGGCCTCGCCAAAGTTGAACGCCCAATCCATCGTTTCGTTGGTTTCGTGCACGAAGGCGACCAGCGCTTGCCGTGTACGTCCCGTATCTCGGTCGCCCTGATTGTCGATGCCTACAACCAGAATACCTCCGCCCAGGCGCGCGGCACCGCGAACCAAGAAAGGGGCGTTGAAGTCGACGCCAAGGTTCGCCGGCGGCGGTCCCACGTCGACCCGCATGTCAACGGGCGCGTCGGGCGGGTCAGCGTCCATCGGGCCTTCGTCGGGGCGCGCATCGGCGACGCCATCGTCCCCAACGGCCGTGTCCTCCACCGCGTCGTCTTCGACGGATCGATCGCGCACCGGCCCATCGATTCGGTCGTCCGACGCCCCGTCCGGCAGAGCGCCGTCTTCGTCGGCGTCCGCACCGGTGCCGCCATCAAAACGCGCAATCGTGCTGACGTCATGGCAGGCATCAAGAAGGCACATGCACATCAGTACGGAGAGAACCCGCATCAGAAGCTCCCCCGCACCGAGAGGCCCGTCGGACTGATATCCACCTGCGTCGCCGTTTCGGAGCGCCCGCGTCGCCCAAGAATGAGCGCGACGGTGAGACCGATGGCAGAGGCTCCCGCGACGGTAAACGCCGCCACGGTCGTGCGGTCCCACCGCTCGATGGACGTGCCGTTCAGCCGCTCGTCGGAACACCCAGGTGCATTGCTGCATTCGTCCTCCAAGTCGGAGAAGATGCGGTTGGCCCGAACGCGGGCCGCAATGCCGAGCGCCGTGAACGCCACCGTGGAGGACCCGAGGGCCCAAGCCCATGCGTTCGTTCGGCGCGGCTCGTTGGACTCCACCGGAGCCGCGTTGTCCTCTTCCTCTTCTTCGACCAGTCGACGAAGACGCGTCAAGCGAGCCTCGACGGCCTGACGATTCGATGCCTCGGGCAGGCGCTCCAAGTAGGCTGTGTACAGCTCGACGGCGAGCTCATCTCGGCGGACACGTTCGGCGGCATTTCCTGCGTTGAAGAGTAGTTCGGGTCGGTCGCTGAGCTCGAAGGACTCCTGAAAGAGCTCCAGCGCTCTCTCGTAGTCGCCCCGGCCCACGGACACTTCGGCCGCTTCGAATAGCTCACGGGCAAGCTCGTCGTCCGACGCGTCCTGCGCGGCCAAACTGGCCAGAGGGCTAAGAAAAAGCATCACCGCACACAACACGACATGTCGCATGCGCGGAGAGTATCGCCGGACCCGACGAATCAGCAACTGTCGCCTCCGCCGAAACCGGTACCGCGCCGGCTCAATCGGCCGGTTCGGCGCTGAGACGCTCGAGCAGCCGACGATAGCGGCGCCTGAGCTCGCGCACCTCCGTCTGTGCGCGGCGCTCACGAACGGGCTCGAAAGCCTGGTCCCGAAACGCCCGCAAAATGAGCCCGTCCGCACCTTCAACGTCGCGTTCGAAGGCGTCGAGTAGGTGCTGAAGGGCCACGTCATCCAGCGATCCGGGAAAGCGGTCTTCAACCAGCGTGTACCGTTCAAGAGCCGGGGCCCAGGCGTTCTTCGCCGCGAGGTCGCGTGCCAACGCGAGGCTGGGTCTCGGGTCGCTTGGATGCTGGCGCTGGTATTGGCGCAGGGCCCGATGGGCCGCACGGTTCACGCCTTCGCCGCGGTTGAGGTCCCGAAGTAGCTGCTCCAACTCGTTATGTTCTTCCACGGGCGCAGCGGCTTCGACGGGAGCAAAGGCGGGCGGCGGTGGCGCGGGCGCCTTTTCCGGCGGCGTGCCTGGGGTTGGTCGCAGCCAAACCCATAGAATCGTGCCCAACATCGCCGCCGCAATCGCGGCCCACCGAAAGTACGGGCGATCCTTTCGCGCCACCGGGCGATGGCTGGCGAGCGTGCGCCGCTTGATCGCTCGGGTGTTGTCCGTCGCGCGCGACTCATCCAGTTGGGCGGCCGGCGTCGGCAGACCGTGGAGCGCTTCGAGCAGTTCGCCGGCATTCGCAAAGCGTTCCGATGCGTTCTTCGCGAGGCATCGTCGGAGCAGCTCACGAAGCGCCGAAGTGAGACGGAGGTTGCCGCGAAACAGCGACGGGTCTGGAACCTCTTCAAGAAGGTGCTGACGAAGGAGTTCGGCCCGACGTTCCGCCGCGAACGGCGGTCGCCCCGCCAGCATCTCGAAGAGCACGATTCCAGCCGAATACACGTCCGACGGAGCGCTCGCCTTCGTGCCCGACGCCTGCTCCGGCGCCATGTAGGCGGGCGTACCGAGAATCGTACCCGCACGGGTCAGGGTTGGTTCGTACGCCTCGTCGTCCTCATCGTCGGCCACGAGCTTCGCGAGTCCAAAGTCCACGAGCTTCACATGCTCTTCGTCGCCGATCGACTGCAGGAAGATATTGCCGGGCTTGAGATCGCGGTGAAGCACGTTCTTCGCGTGGGCATAGCTCAGGCCTTTCACGACCGACTCGAAGATCTCGAGCGCTTCGCGAGGGTCCAGAAGATCGTCGTCAAGACGTGCTTCAAGGGTCTCGCCCTCGAGGCGCTCCATAACCAGGAAGGGCGCGCCTTCGTGCACGCCGTAGTCCGTGAGGCCCACGATGTGCGGATGGTTGAGCTCGCTAAGGAGGCGGGCTTCGCGCTCGAATCGAGCCCGCACGACCTCGCCGTCGCGACGCAGCACTTTGAGGGCCACCGAATGGCCTAGCCGCAAGTGCCGGGCCTCGTACACCACGCCCACACCACCCGCGCCCAGAATTTTCAGGAGTCGGTAGCGCCCGTCGATGAACGCATCGATTCCGAGCTCCTCGCCGGCTCCATCCTCGGAAAGCGTGGAACGCCCGGTCAAAGCGAGGGGCAGGTCACGGTGAGAGTGCCCTCGGAAGCCCCCATGTCGCCGAGCGGTGGATCGAGATCGTCATCGGGCTGCTCTTCGGCGCGCCACTGAAGCAAAACCGTGGCGGTTTCGGACGCGCAGAGCGTCGCACGCGCATCGCTGGTGACGCGACCCATGCCCGTGATGGTCACGCGGGTGGACTGGCCAGGCTCGAGCGTGTTCGTGAAGCCCTCAGGCCGGTTGAGCACCAGCTGGGCAATGGGCGTTTCGCCGACGAAGAGGTCGGCGCCAGGAAGCGTAAAGGTGTCGCCGCTGACGGCGAACTCGCCGACCCGGATCGAGGCGTCGATCGACACGTTAACCAAGTCTTCAGTGGCGCTCGCACTTCCTCCGTCCACGTCGACGACAAGTGAGAGGGCCGTATCCACGCATGCGCCCGCGAGCACAGCGGCCATGAAGCTCAGGACGGTCCGGGTGGCACCACCCATGGTTACTTCCGCGCGCGTGCCTTGAGGTTGTTGGCGACGCGGTCGATGTCCTTGAGGTCGCGATGCACCTCGTCTTCGTCGATCTCGATGGTCTCGACGATGGCTTCGTGCACGGCATCGTAGAGCCACGTGCCCGATTCCGTGTCGCGCACACACTCGGTCGCCGAATGCCCCTCGAAGTTGAGCTTCTCCAGCTTCGAAGCGGCGTCTTCCAACACCTTCATGCCTTCGCCGAGAAAACTGCGCGCGAGCTCGAGCTGCTCATCGAGGTCCGTCAAAAGCTCAGGCTCGGACTCCACGTGCTCGGCGAAAGCCTCCGGCGAAGTCTTTCGAGCTTCTTCGAGGGCGAGACGGATCAGCATGACCGAGCCGACGTGCTGCAGCGGTCCGCGCACGCCGGGTACGCAGGTCCCGCGAGAGAGTACGTGAAGCAGTGAACCCGCCAGGCGAACTCGCCCAGCCTCATCCACCTCCGGATCCTCCAC
>JBCCRV010000691.1:0-4033 GCA_039201085.1 Myxococcota bacterium
CGCGGCGCGCGCGTCGAGGTGCTGACCGTCGTCGGAAGCGATGAACAGCGCGCAGCGGCGGAGAAGGCGCTCAGGCAGGTGCTCGAAGCCGCGCGCCTTGACGCCACGCCACGCGTCATCGCCCGCGAAGGTCGCGCCATCGACGCGATCATGCGCGCCGAAAGCGCGCAAACGGACCTCGCCATCGTCGGTCTTCGCTTGCCGCGGCCGCAGACGGACATGGACCGCTTTTACGACCGAATGAGTGCGATCCTCGACGCGCTCCCCACCACCCTGCTCGTGCACTCGGCCCGCTCCTTCGAAAGCGAGCCGATCCTCTTCGACGAGCAAGAAGCCGCACCGGCCCAGCCAAGCGAACCGCCGCCGGCCGAGAAGATCGAGGTGAGCGACGAATCGCAGCCGGCGATCATTCCACCCCCCTACATAGAAGCGGAGGCGGCGGACGGCGCGGCGCCGGAGATGCACCCGACGAGCGATGCAGCCCCGACGGGCTTCGGCGACGTCGAATAGGGTTGTCTCCCGGCCTTCGAAACGGCTGCGCCTTTGCGCCCGCGCGGGGCGCGGTTCATGGTTCGACCATGGTGGTTTCGGCCCGATTTCTGCTGTTTTCTATGCTTATCGGCCTCGTCGGCTGTGGCGGCGAAAGCACCGAAAGCTCGCCCACGAGCGAAAGTTCCGACGGCCCCAGCCTGGCCGAGCTCGAGAACGTTTCTGAAGCGGCGGCCAACGAGGCCACGCGCCGGGCCCTCGAAGAAGCCCTGGACCGCGACTTCCCCCTCCACGGCTTGATCACGCGCACCTCCCTCCAGGTGCGCGCTGAAGCGTCCCCCGAAGCGCCCGTCATCGGATGGCTTCGCTGGGGCGAGCGCATTCGCCTGGCAAGCGAACCCACGACCACGCCGGGCTGCGCATCCGGCTACTACTCGATCGCGCCGCGCGGGTATGCGTGCGCCGGTCAAGGCATCGACGTCGGCGAAGCGCCGCCGGAGGTCGAGCCCGTCGTGAGCCCCGCTAACCGCGACGCAAACCTGCCCTACAGCTACTACCTCGTGAAGGATCGGATGACGCCCGAGTATCATCAGCTTCCTTCCCGTGATCAGCAGCGCTCGGCGATCGCCTACGGCGAGCGCTACCTCGAACTGCTCGACGCGGACCAGGAGCGGCGCGCCGCGCGTTTTCTCGCCGGCGAGATGGGGCCTTCGTCGCGGCGTCATCCGGTCATCGCGCGTTTTCTCAACCGAAACTTCTTTGTCGCGTCGACGGACGTACAGGTCCGCTCACGCCGGCGCTTTGCGCGCACCACCGGCGGCGGCTTCGTGAAGGTCGCCAACCTCGAGGAGCGGACGGGCGCGGAGTTTCACGGCTTCGATCTCGGCGACGAGCACAGCCTTCCGATGAACTTTCTCGTGCGCGACGCACGGCCGCGCCGCCAGGTTGAACGCGCTGACGGCACCTTTCGTTTCTTGCGCGACGAAGAAGCCGACGTGCTTCCGCGCCTTCAGCCCGTGCCCCACTACGTGCGCCGCGAGAACATCGGCGGCCGCTTCTTTCATCGGCTCGAGTCGGACCTTTGGGACGGCCCGCGTTTTCTCCAGGATTGGTTCGTCGTCACCGCGGAGGCCATCGAGCCGCCCTTTGAACTCGAAGAGGGCGAGCCCTGGATTCACGTCGATCTCTCGACACAAACCCTCGTCATCTACCGCGGCACCGAACCCGTCTACGTGACCTTGGTGAGCACGGACATCGAAGGCCACGACACGCCCACGGGCACGTTTACGATTCACAAGAAGTCCGTCACCGACACGATGGCCAACCTTGGCCCCGATGCGGGCGACGACGCCTACCGGATTCAAGACGTACCTTGGACCCAGTACTTCGAAGGCAGCTTTGCCCTGCACACCGCCTTTTGGCATTCGCGTTTTGGCCTTCGTCGCTCGCACGGATGCGTGAACCTCGCACCCGCCGACGCCCACCGCGTTTTTCAGGAAACCTGGCCGCGTGTACCAAACGGATGGCACGCGGTCTCCACCGATCGAACGGGCTTTCGCGCCAGCCGCGTGCACGTGACGGAGTGAACGATGACGCGTGTGTGCTTCGTATGCCTTGGAAACATCTGCCGAAGTCCGACGGCCGAAGGCGTTATGCGCCACCTCGCCGACCAGAACGGCGTCGCGGTGGAAGCGGAAAGCGCCGGGACCTCCGCCTACCACATCGGCGAACCGCCGGACTCCCGCAGTCGCGCCGCCGCCGCCGCACGAGGCATTCGCGTCACCGGGGCCGCGGCCCAATTCACGCGAAAGGACTTCGCGCGCTTCGACTACGTCATCGCCCTCGACCGCCAAAACCAACGGGACCTTCAGGCCCTCGATCCGGCGCAGAAAGTCTGGCTGCTGCGCGACTTTGACGCTGCGAGCCCGGAAAACGCCGATGTCCCCGATCCCTATTACGGCGGTGAGCGTGGCTTCGAAGACGTGCTCGATCTCTGCGAAGCCGCCTGCGAGGGCCTCCTTCAGCGGATCGCTGAGGCATAGCTCGTGCCCTGGCTCTACCGAGGCCTGCGAAGCGTCTTCAAACGGGGCGCCCGTTTCTACTTCTTGGAGATCGAAACGGCGGGCGAAGCGAACCTGCCCGAAGGAGGATCCACGATCTTCGCCAGCAACCACCCAGGGTCGATCATGGACGTCGTCGTGCTCGGCACGGTCGTTCCCCGCACCATTCATTACCTCGCGCGAAGCGGGCTCTTTCGCGCGTTGCCTGCCCGCTGGCTCCTCCTCGGCGCCGGCGCTATTCCCGTCTCACGAAGCGGCGGCGCGAACGAGCAAGCATTTGCCGCGGCCCATGCCGTGCTTCGGGACGGCGAAGCGATCGGAATCTTTCCCGAAGGCCGAAACGCGCCCCTGCGCCACGTTCGCGACATCAAGACGGGATGCGCGCGCATTGCCCTCGGGGCCGGCGGCGTCACCATCGTGCCCGTCGGCATCAACTACGAAGAGCGCGATCGCTTTCTCTCCCGCGTCCTCGTTCGCTTTGGCGAACCAATATCCACCGAACGCTACGAGGCGCAACACAAGACCGACCCGCGCGGCGCCGTTCGTGCACTCACGGATGACCTACAGGTGGCCATGCGCGAAGCGGCCGTGCACATCGACGAAGAGTACGCAGACCTTGCCGGCGCCATCGATGCGCTGGTGGGTGAAGAGCTCGAAGCTGAACTGCTTCCCACGGTGGACATTCGCAGCGTCGATAAGCGCGTGCTTCAGCGCCTGAGCGGGCGCGGCTCGCGCGACAAAAATCTCGACGGGCGCTTTCGCATTCGCCAGTGGATCGCCGACGCCGTCACCCACTTCGCCGACGAAGATCCCGAGTCGCTGAATGACCTGCGAACGGCGCTAGAAGCGTACCGCTGGCGCCTTGATCGCCTCCGGATCGGCGCGGATTTTCGCGAAGGCTCGAAGAGCGCAAGACGGCAAAGCCTGGGCCTCATGGCGTACGCGGTCCTACTCGCGCCGATCGCCCTCTACGGGTTGATTCACAACTTCGTGCCCTACCGGCTGACGCGCCGCTTTGCCCTCGGCGCGCCGGACGAAGCGATGATCATGATTCGCGCCTTTGGCGGCGGCCTCGCCTTCTTTGGTCTGACGTATGCGCTCTTCGCGTCGCTGGCGCTTGGCACCGCCGATTCGTGGTGGTCGCCGCTCCTCTATGTGCTCAGCCTACCGATCACCGGCGTCTGGTTCCTACGCTATCGGCGGCGCCTCCAGGGGATGCGAAAGCGAATCCTCTTCACTGCGCTTTTTCGGCGCAGGAAGCAGCGGATCGCGAAGCTCCTCGCCGATCGAAACGCGCTCCTTGCTCGCATTGATCGCTTGCGCCGGCGTTATGAGACCGTTCGATTGGAACAACGAGCGTAGGTACGGGGCGCGTTTGCGGAACGCTCGACGCAGGAACGCAGGAACGCAGGAACGCAGGACGCGGGAACGCAGGACGCGGGAACGCAGGACGCGGGAACGCAGGACGCGGGAACGCAGGACGC
>JBCCRV010000692.1:0-4028 GCA_039201085.1 Myxococcota bacterium
GATCTGGTAGTAGTAGTCGCCCTGGCCGGCGGCGGCCTCGATACGCACCGTGGCCGTACCGCCCGAGTTTGAGCAGTGGCGCACGTTCGGAAAGGCGTTCCGCGAATCCTCCGCCGCGAGGGCCTGACCGTTCTGCAGCAGGGCGACGTTAAGGTCGTTGACGCCGTCGCCGCCGACCACGAGCACCGCGCTGCAGCCCGTAGGAAGCTCGATGTCATGGCTGGCCGTGGAGCCCTGCCGGCGAAGGCTGCCGCGCCCCGGCGGCTGCGTGCTGCTCGCCTGGTAGCCCTCCTGGCCGAGGAGCGATGTCACTTCGCCAAGTCGGACGTAGATGAGACCGTTCAAACCGAAGGGACCGCGCGTGCCGCGGGGCCAGCGATAGGCCTGGTACATGAACTCACCGGAACCCTGCGCCATGTTCACGCTCAACGTGTAGTCGCCGCTTCGTTCAGGGCAGACGCGCACAACAGCGCGGCTGGCCTGGTCGACGTCCCGGTCAAGCTCGCGACCGCGGCTGTCGCGAATGACCAGATCGATGTCGCGTACGCTGCCGTCGCCCTGCGCGACGAGCGCGTAGCACTTGCCGCCTTCGAAGGTGATGGGGAACTCACGGCTCTCGTTTGCCCCGATACGCCCTTGGCTGCTGTCGCCGTACACTTCATAGCCGCGCGCCGAGATATCGGCGCTGACGAGCGCAAAGGTCTCGGCGAGGCCCGACACGCCGCTCGAGCCGGAAATCACGTTCGGCTGATCGGGGACCGCCGCTGCGTTGCCGTTTTGCTGGCGGCCCCAAACGGCCACAAAGAGATTGCCCTGACCGGAGTACATGCGCGCTTGCAGGTCGTAGCGGCCTGGTGACGCGGGGCAGTACTCGAAGCTGGCGTCGAGTGCCGTCGACGCGTCGCTCTCGAGGCTCTCGCCAGACGTCGTGTTGAGGAAGAGGTCCGTGTCCTGCGCACCCTGACCGCCGAGCGATGCGAAGGTGTAGCAAGTACCCGCCTGAAGCTGAACGCCGATGCTCTCCGTGCCGCTCGTTTCAAGCTGGTAGCCCTGCGCCGACCCGAGGGGACGGTAGCCCTGCCCTGAAAGCTGCTGCGTAAGCGAGGCGATGCGCGCCTGCACCTGGGGCTCGACGCCGACGTTTTGGCGCACTTCGCCACCGCCAAGGACCGCCGCCAAACGCGGGTCGTTCGAACCCGTGTAGTGGGCAAAGTAGTGCGCGCTTCCGCCCTGCGTGCTCTGTACGCGGGCGACGAAGCGACCCGAATCGGACGCGCAGAAGCGCACCCACGGGTTGGCGTCCGGCGCGACGTTGAAGGCGACGGGTTGACCCTGCGGGTTGACGACCACCATGTCGATGTTCGCCGCGGAGTCGGCCAGGGCGACGGCGACATAGCATTGACCGGCCGTCGCATCGATCGCGTACGGAACGACCGGCTGGTTGCTCGTGTTGTGAAAGGCCGACCCAACGCGGCTGAAGCCGTTCTGCTCAAGATGCGAGTTGACCGTATTCAGGCGCTCCACCGAACTTCCCGTGGCCGTCGCCGCGGGCTGCGTGCCACCGGCCGTCGGTCCGGGCACGCCGCCTTGGTTCGGTGGGGGTGTACCGTCATTCAGCACGATCCGTCGCGGCGAGGGCCCACAGCCGAGCACAAAGGGGACCGCCGTAAGGCCAGCGAGAAAAACCGCGGCAGACAGGGCCGCGAAGGAGGTCGAAGGGCGGGGTCGTGAAGGCATAGACGCTGAGGGTAAGGGGCCGAAAAACGGGGGAAGCAAGGCTCGGACGCAGCAGCGTCCCGCTTCTTCAGTGGCCACTCAACCACGGCATCCCAATCCTGGCAATGTCCGGGTATTTCAAAGGTGAATCGGCGACGACGCGGGCACTCAAAAGGTCGCGCCGAGGGCGATTCGGGCCCGGGCGCGAAGCCTCGTTTCGCCTGGGCCGTACTCGCCTCGCAGGGCCAAGTCGATGAGCATCCCGCGCCACGGCAGCACGTAGCCAACTTCGGCAAAGGCGACGTAGCGCCGCGCCGTCACCGCCAGGGCCCCCGCCGAGAGGTAGGCCCCATCGAGGCCGCGGCCGAGAAACCAGAGCTCAACGGCGCTTCGACCCACAAGCTGACGATCACGGGTGAGCCCCAGGTCCAGCCGAAAGGCAAGATGGCGACTCGGCGCTGCGCGCAGCGAGCCGACATACTCGTTCCAAACGGCACCGAGCCCGTCAAAGGAGAGCGCAAAGCGCGGCCATGGAGCATCGCGGTCGCTGTCCAGGGCCAACGAGGGCTCGGTTGGGCTGGGCGCGACCTCGGCCTGGGCTCGACTGGGGCTCGTCTGGAGAACGATGCAGGCGAGGGCTGCGATGACGCTCGCTGCAAGGGGAGAGGTTCGAAGCGAGGGGGGGCGGTCGGGGAGCACGGCGGCCTGGTCGCACGCCCGCCCCACGAGTTGCCTTCGGAGCGAAAGAAACTTCGAAGGATCCCCAGCGCGTCAGCCCGAACCAGCCCGACCAAAGGGTCGGGGTCCTAAGGCGTCAAAGTGGATGCCTGCGGTGCCGCCCTCACCCGAGGGGCGCTTGACGCGGCGGCTCGATGCAGAGTACTCGGCAAGCGTGATGAGCGCGCGGCAAGCGTGAGGAGTACTCGGCAAGCGTGAGGAGTATTCGGCAAGCGTGAGGAGCGCGCGGCACGCGTGATGAGCGCGCGGAAAGCGCGATGAGTGATGCGCGTCGTGTGTAGTCGGCGAGCGGACAGATGATGCTGGCCGTGTATGCGGAGCGGTGTCGAAGCACCTCCGCAAGTTCCCGCGCGTCAGCGCGACAAGCGCCGCCGGCCGCGGCGCTCAGATGATGATGACGGCGCCGTCGACCGGCACGAGGATGTACACGTTGCGCGAATCGAGGTCCGCCACGCCGTTGCCGACGACGATGATCCGGGCCTGGAACACTTCGCTTGCCGGACCGGGCGGACGCACGTCGTTCCAAAAATCCACGCCGAACTGCACCTGCGTTCCCGGAATGACACCGTAGAACGTGGTGTCGTCCTTCGTGTCGTAGCCCGTGCCGGCACCACCTTCACCAAAGCCTTCGATCGGCGTGATGTTCTTGATGAACTGGGTGGCGTCGAATTCGTCCGGGTTACCCGCGACGTTCTCCGTGCGCGTGCTGACGTCCTGGGGCGTGCCGCCGACCAGATCCGCAACGGCGTTGACCACCGTCGTATCAAGGCCCTGGCCGTTCGCATTGATGTCGAATACGAGGGGCTGGCCGCTGCCGTCCACCGTTCCCGTGTCGCGCGCGATGGCTTCGTAGTCGGTTCGGAGCGTCGCGTTGGTGTTGGAGAAGATACCGATGACGCGCGCGCCAATGCCGGTGAGCGCGGTGACCGTTGCGTCGTACGTCGGCGCCGTGAACGGGTACGCGTTCGAACCGCCCGGGCCGTTGTGAAAGTTGAAATCGCCAAAGAGCAGAACGATGGGTAGGGCGCCCGGGCGGAAGCACGGATAGCCCCGGCGCATGCCCACCTCGTCGGGAATGACGGGGCATGTACGCGGCAGCACGCGTCCCGCCGGAAAGCCGGTGCTCGCGGGCCAATCGAGCCCCTGGCCCGTGGCGGTCGCGAACAGGGCGGGGATGTAGCTTTCCTGCCCATCGCCGCCGGCGTGGCAGGGCAGGCCTTCAAGGGCTTGGAGAATGTCAGGCCGGCCGTCGGGCGTCCCCTGAATCATTCCGATGTCGTTCGTGCCGCCCATCGGGCAGGTCGTGCTGTTTGCCGAAAGGCTCCAGCTGCCCCGGTCCTGATCGAAGGGCGCGATCTCCCGCAGCAAGTAAAACGGCAGGTCGCGGGTGCCGCCGATGCGTGAATAGGGGTAGTCGTCGAGGCCGCCGGCACCAAACTGAACGTTTGGAATCGCGGCCTGAATGCCCGGCGCGATCGTGTCCACAAGGCCTTCGATCAGGTTCGTGCGTTCCTGGCGCATCGATCCGGTCATGTCGACGAGGAAGAAGACGTCGGCGATCTCGATGTTCGTGC
>JBCCRV010000693.1:0-4027 GCA_039201085.1 Myxococcota bacterium
CAGCCGACGAACATGACGGGAAAGCTGCTCGCCAGAACCAGCACCAGCATGCTGGCCGTGAAGAGGTTTAGATACGCAAAGAAGCGCGCGTAGCTCTTCTCCTCGGACATGTAGCCGAGCGAGTAGATGTGAATGAGCGAGCCAATCCCCGTGACGACGAGCGTCATCAAGCCGCTGAGCGAGTCGAAGACAAAGCGAATGTCGACGGGCAAGGGCGATCCCGACGAGGACTGGATCGTGAACCATGTCCAAAGGTCCGCGACGTGCGCCGCGTCCGGATTGGCCTCCTTGAGACCCATCAGCTTGAGGAACGCGATAACGGCGAAGGCGAAGGAAGCGAGCACGCTTCCGACGGCTGTCGTGCCGATGAGGCCCCGGCTCGCATCCTTGCCGAAGAGGCCAATCGCGATGGCCCCGGCGAAGGGAAAGAGCACGATAAAGGGCAGGAGGGAGGCCCCAGAGATGGTTTCGAACATGGTGGGTGTGTTTCCTACCGAAAATCGGCGCTGGGCGGTGGTTTACGCTGGCCGCTGAGCTCCGTAAAGCGGGCTCCGTCACAAAGCCGTGGGCCAAGGCTGACCGCCAGAGCGGCCAAGGGCCGCCGCTTGCGCGCGCTTCCTAATGTTTGAGGGTGGCGGCCTCGTCGCTTTCGACGGTCTTTTTGATTCGGAAGAGGGCGAGCACGATCGCCAGCCCGACGGCGGCTTCGGCGGCGGCGACGGCGATGACGAAAAACGCAAAGAGCTGGCCGGTGTGGTTTTCCGGCATGAAGCGGTTCGAAGCGACGAGCACGACATTCACCGAGTTCAGCATCAGCTCGATGCTCATCAGCTGGATGAGCACGTTGCGGCGCACCAAGAAGCCGATGGCGCCGATGCCGAAGAGCACTGCACCCAGCGTGAGGTACGTTCCGAGTCCCATCGCCATGGCTATTCTCCTGCCTTCTGCTGGGCCAGCACAGCTTCGCGAACGGCTTTGGCTTGGGCGATCTCGCGCGCACTCCGACCCTTGGCCAGCGCGATGGCGCCGACAATCGCCACGGTCAACGTGATGGAAATCAGCTCAAAGGGCACCAGACCTATCGTGTAGAGATCCATGCCCACGCCCTCGACGGTGCCAAAATCGTTGGGTGCGCCCACCCACTGCCCACCGGCATGCACCAGGCTGAACGCCACGGTGCCGGTGACCATCGCCATGATGGCCAGCGAGACGATTCTCGCCAAGGTGCCACCCGCCGGTTTGGTCTGCTCCGAAAGCGGCCCGATCAGCATGATTACAAACACGAACAGCACGACGATGGCGCCGGCGTACACCAGCACCTGAATCGCCGCGAGCAGGTGGGCCGAAAGTGTTAGGTAAAGGCCGGCCAGCGCAATGATGTGCACGAGCAAGCCCATCGCGGCGCGCAAAGGCCGCCTTGCCACCACCGTGGAGACGGCCCCGGCGATCGCAATCAGGCTCGACACAATGAAAAGGGTGAAGTTCGGTCCCGTCACGCGGCGTCTCCCACGAGCTGTCGGGTGCTGTCGTCGTGGCGAACGTCGAGGGGCGTGCGTCGCTTGGCGGCCTCGACGAACTCCTCGTAAAACTTCTGCACCATGCCGAGGAGCGGCATCGCCGTTCCTTCGGCGAAGGCGCAAATCGTGTTCCCCATCATGTTGTTGGCGATGTCCACCAGGATGGCGACGTCCTTTTCAGACGCCGTGCCCTTGCAGAGCTGGTCCAACACATCGACGAGCCAGCCCGAACCTTCGCGACAGGGCGTGCACTGGCCGCAGCTCTCGTGTTTGTAGAAGCGCATGAGGTTGCGGGTCGCCTCGACCATGTTCACCGAGGTGTCCATGACGATCGCGCAACAGGTGCCAAGCATCGTGCCCATGGCCCGGTACGTATCAACGCCCATCGGCACGTCGATCTCGCTCATGCCATGCCACTCGTGGAGCGGGTCGTCCTCCTTCGGCGCGTCGATAATGCGGTCCGGTCGAAGCACCGGCGTGGACGAGCCGCCAGGAATCACGCCCTTGAGCGGCCGATCGTCGTGCAGCATGCCCCCGCCGTACACGTCGATAAGCTCACGCATCGTGATGCCGACGGGCGCCTCGTAGACGCCGGGCTTTTTCACGTGACCACTAATGCCGTAGAGGCGCTGACCGCCGTCGCGCGGTGCGAGGCGCGAAAGGTTGCACCAAGCTTCGCCGCCCATCTCGGCGATGTCCACCACGGCGGCGATCGTCTCGACGTTGTTGACGACCGTGGGCATGCCGAAGGCGCCCTTGATCGCTGGGAATGGCGGCTTGAGGCGCGGCTCGCCGCGTCGGCCCTCAAGGCTGTTCAGGAGCGCCGTTTCTTCGCCGCAGATGTATGCGCCGGCGCCCGAGTGGGTGTAGATGTCGATCGGGAAAGCCTTCCCGAAAGGCCGATCGCCGATGTAGCCCTTCGCGCGCGCTTCGGCGATCGCATCGTCAAGGAACTTGATCGAATGGGCGAGCTCACCGCGCACGTAGATCCAGCACTTGTGCGCATTGATCGCGTAGCAGGTGATCAAGATGCCCTCGAGAAGCCGGTGGGGGTCCTGATTCATGATCGTGCGATCCTTGAACGTGCCCGGCTCACTCTCGTCGGCGTTGATGACGAGGTAGACCTCCTCGCCTTCCTTTGGATTCACGAAGCCCCATTTGATGCCAGCGGGAAAGCCGGCGCCGCCGCGGCCCCGAAGCGAAGCCTTCTTCACTTCTTCCTTGAGCTGCTCGGGCTTCATCGTCATCAGCGCTTTTCGCGCGACGCGGTAGGCACCAAGGCGCTCGGCAACGGCGAGCGTGTGGCTGTTCTCCTCGTGGTACCGGGACGAGAGAAGCGGCTTGAAGTCCGGCTTCGAGGGGGGAGGCGTCGAGGACTCGGTCATGGGGTCTCCTGCGCGTAGCGGTCGAGGATCTCGTCAACCTGCTTCAAGTCGAGGTTCTCGAAGTAGTCGTCGTTGATCTGCACCATCGGCGCCTGACCGCAGGCCGCCAGGCACTCGGCCTTGAGTAAGGTGAACTTGCCATCCTTGCTGGTTTCGCCGGCGTGGCAGCCGAAGCGTTTCTCCATGTGCTCCTGCACGGCCTTGGCGCCGCGCAGATCGCAGGAGAGCGTTCGGCACACCCAAACGACGTTCTCGCCGACGGGGTGCTGGTGGAACATCGTGTAGAAGGTGACCACGCCTTTGACCTGGGCAGTGGAGAGTTCGAGACGTTGGGCAACCCAGTCGATGATCTCCGGGCTCACCCAGCCGTGCTGGCGCTGACAAACCCAAAGGGTCGGAATGAGCGCAGCACGCGTATCGGGGTAGTGGGTGATGAGCTCGTCGACTTCGCGTTCGCGCTCAGGGGTCAGGGCAAAGGCCATGGTCTACCGATCGGTTCGCGGCACTGCGCCGCGGGGCAGAAATGTCTGTAAAGATAGGAGAATCCCCATCATAGGCGCGTGGACGCTAGGCCGCTGCCAAAGCGATGTCAAGGTCGCCGGAAGAGGCTTGCAGCCCCAACGAATAAGACGATAGGGTGGCGGCGTTTTGGGGGGCGCCAGGCACGTCCCATGGGGTCGATGCGCCCCGACCATTTTCGTGTTCAACCATGTTCAGACGGGCCCGAAGGGCCCACCGCCACTCATGGCTTCGGAACTTGCTCCGCGGCCGCATAAGGGATCGAAAACGTGACCGTCTATTGCCCGAACTGTGGAAAGCCCAACACCGACGAAGCCACCCAGTGCGTGAACTGCGGAACGGCTCTCACAAAACCCACGAAAAAAGCGGGTTCGAAGTTCAAGGGCACGATGATGATGTCCGGCCTCGGTACGCCACCGCCCCCCGGCGGAGCGCCTCCCGCGGGCGGAGCGCCTCCCGCAGGCGGAGCGCCGCCAGCCGGTGGCGCGCCACCCGCGGGTGCTCCAAAGGAGAAAAACCTCGCGTTTCAGGCCACGATGATGGGCCCAATGACCACGCCCGGCGCACCGGGCACGCCGGGCGGCGCTCCACCCGTTGGGGCTCCCG
>JBCCRV010000694.1:0-4026 GCA_039201085.1 Myxococcota bacterium
CAACACACCCGCGATCAGCTCCGGGAGAATGACTCCGATGCCGTCCCGGAAGCCGAAGATGTCCTGAAAGCCAAGCTGGTCGCCGATCTCTTCGTTTCGAAAGATGATCTTGCCACGCTCCCGAAGGAGTGGCGTGACGCGAACCATGCCCAAACGCTGGTAGCTGGAGCTGCGCCAAGGCGAAAGCCCAGCGGCACGCACCTGCAAATACGCCTCAAACCAGCTGAGCTTTTCGCCCCACTGGTCGTAGACGTAGAGCTGCTGCGGAGGCGCGGGCGCCAGCAACGAACTCACGCTCGCCGTCGACGCCGACGACGACTCAGTCACCTCAGGGATTGTGGGATCCGCACATGCTGCAACCCCCACCGCTAGAACGCACAATATGTGTTTCACCTACACCTCCACCTACGCCGTCTGGTGACAGTGTACAAAAACTGCGCAGCAGTGTGTAAAACATTCTGGTGATAATGGAACATCAGCAGCCGGAGGGCCTGGCTGCTAGCCGGTTCTTCGTTTCAAACAACCGATATGTTAGCAAAATGCACCAAATTCGGGTGAAACAACCTCCCTCAGGGCGAGGACGTGCGCTTTCGCGAAAGCCGGCGAACCGGCACTTTCAGCCAACGGAAGCTTATGCTTGAAGTGCACCCTTGAAGCCAGCTTTCGCCGTCCGATCACTCAGCGAAAGTCGAGAAGGTAATCCATGTCGCAGATCGAATAGCGCCGGATTCTAACTTCGCAGCGCTCACCGAAGCTCACGGCTGGACTTCGCCACACGCCAATGCTGTAGCAATCGGGAAAGTCCCAGATGTTTCTCGCGCGAAGGACCATGAGCCCTTCGCCCAACGATTCGATCTCCAGCACGGGCCCTCGATGCACCATGCCGACGATGCGGGGAGCCATGCGGTAGATCGCGCCAAGATCGCGCCCGGTCATTGCAAACATGACGCGGCCGGCCGTCGACGCGCCAAACGCCTCGTAGGCACGAAGCCCGAGGCGATGGAGCGCCGCCCGCGTCGCCATGCGTGGATACGCACGCTTGGCGGCGTCGTGAAGCACGCGGCACCACTCGGCCGTCGAGTAGTCCTTAAACGCCACGTATCGCTCCCGCGCCGAAGCACCAAGCTGACCCGGGCCCACCAGGCGCTCAAGATCGTTGAAGAGCACGCCCTTCATGCGTCCGTCACTGGGTGCACCTTCGAAGTAGCGTTCGGGGAAGAACCCGGCGTCGCTCAGGTCGGGCGCCTCAAACTCGTCCAGGTTCACGGCGAGAAGCTGACAGCGTTCGTCGCTTCGGCAAGCCGCACGCGTTCTCGAAGAGCGGCGCGTCGAATACGTAGGTTCACGAGCACGCGACCGGTTCGACACACAACCTTTGCGGAGCTCCGAAAGGTTCGCGCGTGATGGGCATCCAACTCCTTCGCCGTCGCGTGTCACGCCTGCGCCGCGCCGCCGCCTTTTTAGCGGGGGAGTTTCTTCCGCCCGATTCGCTCGCGCGGGCACCTTCGGCCCGCCGACTGCAGTGGTTGGCCGAGAACCTATGCGCCATTCACGGCATCGATGTTCAAGTCACGGGCATTCGACCCGCCGGGCCCGCCGTGCTCGTTGCCAACCATGTTTCGTACCTCGATCCCGTCGCCATTCTGCAGGACATGCCCTGCGCGGCGATCGCCAAGCTCGAAGTCGCCGGCTGGCCCGTGATCGGCTCCGTGCTCGACACCATGCCCGTTCTCTTCGTTCAGCGCGGCTGCGGCTATAGCGGCGCTCGCGTGCTTCGCTCAGCTCGCCGATTGCTCGCGTCGGGCGTGTCCGTGCTCACCTTTCCCGAGGGCACGACAACGACCGGTTCGGACGTGCTTCCGTTCAAACGGGGTGTGTTCGGCCTCGCCGCCCACGCGAACGTGCCCGTCGTTCCGATCAGCGTTCGCTACGAGTCCACCCGCTTCGCCTGGGTCGGGGACGATCCCTTCGTGCCCCACTACCTTCGAAGCGTCGGCGAGCCCGTGATTCGTATTCACCTGCACTACCACGGCGCCATTCGCAGCCGAGATGAAGCGGCGAAGGCTGCGGAGATGGCTCGCCGCGCGATTCGCGCGGACCTTCGCTACGTGCCCTCGATGCCGCCGCCGGCGAGCTTTCCCGCCGCGCCCTTCCCCGCAGCGCTCCAGCCTATCGCCTAGGGTTCCGACGCCCTCTGGAAGCCCGGCATGAGCCAACCGCCCGAGCTCGACGACCTTGAAGCGCTCCTCGAGCGTCTCAAGGGCACGGCGCGCATTCGAACGCTTGCCTACTCGGACGGCGCCGGCGGACTGCCCGTATACGGGCTGACGCTCGGTTCGGAAGACCGCAGCAAGCCCACGCTCTGCATCGTGGGCGGCGTGCACGGTTTGGAGCGCATCGGCACGCGCGTGGTGCTCGCGTACCTGCACACGCTCACGGAGCTGCTGCAATGGGACGCCACCCTGCGCTCCGCCCTCGAACGCTCACGCATCGTGCTCTTGCCGATCGTGAATCCGGGTGGTCTCGCCGCGCGCACCCGCAGCAACCCGCGCGGCGTCGACCTCATGCGCAACGCGCCCGTCGAATCGGTTGCGCGGGCGAGCTTCCTGGTGGGTGGGCAGCGCCTCTCGTCCAGGCTGCCGTGGTTCCGGGGCAGCGCCGGCCAGATGGAGGCCGAGTCCCAAGCGCTTTGCGACTTTGTGCGCCGAGAGTGCTTTGAGGCGTCCGCGGTGATCTCCCTCGACTGCCATTCGGGCTTCGGACTCGTCGACCGTTTGTGGTTTCCCTACGCGCGAAGCCGTCGGCCCTTCCCCGACCTGGCGAGCACCTTCGCCCTGCGCCAGCTCCTCGACTACACCCTTCCCAACCACGTGTATCGAGTCGAACCGCAGTCCCAGAACTACACCGTTCAGGGCGACCTCTGGGACTACCTCTACGACGCCTTTCGCGACCAGCGGCCCGACGCCGTCTTTTTGCCGCTGACCTTGGAAATGGGCTCCTGGCTGTGGGTCCGCAAGAACCCGCGCCAAGCGCTGAGCGCGCTCGGCGGCTTTAACCCGATCAAGCCCCACCGCCTGCGGCGCACCCTTCGGCGTCACCTGCCCCTACTGGATTTTCTTCACCGTGCGATCGCCAGCCACGAGCGCTGGCTGCCCAAGGACGACAGCCAACGCGACGCCCTCCGGCGCGCCGCCTTTCGCACCTGGTACGCGGACGCGCTCTAGACGATACGTTCACTCGTCGACGAACCAACGCGGTGGATCGAACGGGCGCTCACCTTCGGTGACGGAACGCCCATCGAATGTGACGAAGCGTTGGCCGCTTTGAAAGGATGCGGCAACGACGCGGCTCTCTGCGTCCGTCGTCATCGTTGCGTCACCGTTTCGGCACCGGCCGCCGCTATTTCGGCATCAGTTCCCACTGCCATAGGAGGCGAAGATGAACCAAGTCGAGCGCACGTCGATGCAAGTTGTTGGCCCTGCGCCATCGCCCGCCATCGCGTACCCCCTGCACCCCGAGCAGCTGCCATCAGGCGTCTGCAGCGCCGGTCGTTACCAGCTTCGCTTTGCGCGAAGCCGGGACGACCTTCGCGCGATTCAACGACTACGCTTCGAGGTGTTCAACCTTGAACTCGACGAAGGACTCGACGAAGCCTTCCTCCTCGGTCGGGACGAAGACCACTTCGATGCCCACTGCCATCATCTTATGGTCCTCGAACGGGAAAGCGGCGTCGTCGTTGGCACGTACCGGTTTATGACCGCCGAGCTCGCAAAGTCGCGGGGCGGTTTCTACTCGGAAACGGAGTTCGACTTCACGCGCATGCCGCCGGAGATTCTCGCCAGCGGCGCGGAAATCGGCCGCGCGTGCGTTCACGCCGATCACCGCAGCGGACGGGTGATTCATCTCCTCTGGCGCGGCATCGCCCGCTACCTCGCATGGAATCAAAAGCGTTTCCTCTTCGGCTGCGCCTCGGTCCCATCCACCGATCCCGCCGTGGCTTTCATGCTGCGTGATGCCCTGCGTGCG
>JBCCRV010000695.1:0-4020 GCA_039201085.1 Myxococcota bacterium
CCTAGGGCAACGAAAAGCACCGCCACTAGCGAAAGACCTATGCCCTTGCGAAACGGAAACGGTCCTTCCGCGGAGCTGGCTTCGGAGACGTCCTCGATCGCGCTGCTGTCGAGATCGACGATCGCGTTCCGGACTCGACGGCGCGTATCCTCCAGGCGCACAGCGAATCGTTCGTGAACGAAATCGGAAAGGGTCTGTGGCTCGGAGTCGATCTGCGTAAGCACGCGCTGCAACGTGGCCGCCACCTCACGGGCGTCCTGCGGGCGGTGCTCGCGGTCCTTGGCGAGAAGCGCTAAAACTAGATCGTCCAACTCAGGCGGTACGCCCCGACGAAACTCGGTGATGTCCGGTGGAGAGTCGTGGAGCACACGCGGAAAGACCTTCTCTGGCGTCCCAGAGTAGAGTCGCCGGCCCGCCAGCAGTTCAAACAGCACCACACCGAGAGCAAAGAGATCGGAACGCTGGTCGATGGGCTCAAATCGAATCTGTTCGGGGGAGAAATAGCCCATCTTGCCCTTGAGGATCCCTTGGGTGGTCTCCGAGCCGCCGCCAAGCGCCTTCGCGATGCCGAAATCGAGTACGCGAACCGTACCATCGGCACCGACAAGGACGTTGTGGGGAGAGAGGTCGCGATGAATGACGTTGAGCCGCTCCCCGGTGTGGGACGCCGTGTCGTGGGCCGCAGCAAGGCCCGCTGCGATCTGCGTCGCGATCGGTACGCACACGTCGAGCGGCAGAAGCTCTCCGGGCTGCAGACTGCGCATCAAATCGCGAAGCGATACGCCCTCCACGAAATCCATCACCAGGAACGGCCCCTCCCGATCCTGGCCGACATCGAGAACGCTGACCACATTCGCATGGCGAATCAAACCCGCGATGCGGGATTCATCGAGAAACATCTCGAGGAACTTTGGGTCATCGCGCAAATGGCTGTGCAGCCGCTTCACTGCGTATACACGCTCAAAACCGCGCCCACGTTTGACAGAAACATCAATGCGTCCGATGCCGCCTCGGGCAATCTCGAAGAGCCGCACGTAGGACGAAGAGCCGAAGGCGTCTTCGGGAGCCATGCTCATCGACCGTTGCTCAAGACAAAGCGCAGGGGCAGGGTCGACTCGCCTCCATCGGACCTCGTCGCAAGCACGCCCGCGGTCACGCCTGCACCCACAGCCACCACGCCAAGGGCGATCCAAAGCCAGCGGTACGATCGACGGGACGACTCCCGAACGTCGGGCGCTGGCGCCGCAGGGTCCGCCGACGGAAAATCCTCGTCGCCGATGATCACCCCCACGGTCTCGCCCGACGAGGCGTTCACCCGCCGGTTGATGCGACCCTGCTCACTCAGCACGAGCACGGCGTGCGAACCGGGGTCCACGTCGTGGACGCGAACGCCGCCTGCTTCGAGCGTCCCGATCGGCTCGCCGTCAACCAGCACATCGAGCGGTATGGAAACCGTCGCGCGCACCTCGAGGGCGGCCGTTTGCACGCGCGCTTCGTCGCGAAGCTCTCGGACGGCGTCGGCTTGGGTCTCCCCCAACGCGCCGTAGCGGCCTTCAAGAAGCTCGGTCGTTCGCTCCACCGCCTCCACGAACGCGCCGACTTCGACCAAGACCAGCGCCAGGTTGTAGGCCGTGGGCGCATGAGGATCGAGGGCCAGCGATTCCGTCAACATCTCGCGCGCTTCGGCCATGCGAAGCTCGCGGCGTGCCACCGCCGCTTGCCGAAACAACGCCTCTGCCCGCTCGACGTTGGACGCTTCGTCCGCCTCGTCTGCGGACGCTTCGACCGCTTCCGGCGCGGCCGTCTCCTGGGCATGGGCGCGAGTGGAGAGCGCGGCGAAGACCAGAAGAATTGACCACCGACCCATGAAATCCCGATATCCTCGCATGGCTCCTACGGGCCTTCAACCGATGACACTTGAAGCGATCGAAGAGGACGTTCTCCGGGGCGACTTTCAGGGGCTTTCGCGGGCGCAGGACATGCCCCCGGAATGGGACTTTCGATTTCGGGCCGCGGTCTCGCTCGTCACGGGCGAGGGCTGCGCGCCCGCCGACGCGCCAGCATCGCTCACCAGCCCTGCTGCAGATGGCCTCGCCGATGCCGCGCTCCTCGGTCTTCTCCAGCTAAACCCGACGACGGCGCGAGCGGCCCATGCGCGCCTCGCACAAAGCGCCTTGCCCCGAGCGACCCATCTCGCGCAGAGCTGGCTCTCGTTCTTTGACGAAAACCACCCCGACACGCTCCGCCAAGCGTCGCTGGGAATCGACGCAGCGAAGCGCGCAAAGCACGCGTCCGGAATCATCGAGTGCACAGCGGTCCTGGCGCTCGCCCAGCTGCAGGCGATGGATCTCGATTCAGCGCTGCGCCTGGCACGTCAAGCCTCCCGAATGGCTCGGACCGAAGGCGTGCTGCAGCGGGAGTACCTGTCCAACTGGGTACTCGCGCGCGTCCGCCGCTCCGTGGGTCAACCAGCGGCCGCCATTCGCGTTCTCAACGCGCTCTTGCGCGTCGTACCCGCCCCGTGGCGGGCGCTGCTCCATTGGGAACTCGCGCTCTGCGGCTCGCTTCCTGACGGCGACGCCGATTCGCCCGTCGTCTCCGCTTTCGTCAAGGCGCTACTCGCACCGGCGGCGACGCAAGGCGCATTCGAAGAAGCCGCCCGAAAACTCGGCAGCACGGTTCGCGGGCTGGGCGGAGTGTTTGCCGATCTCGACGACGTACTCGCAGCGGTATATCCGGCTTTGGACACATCCAAGGGCGCCAACGCCAGCGCATGGATCCGCGGTCTCTCCACCACCGTTCCGCCGTCCCTTCGGGGCCTCGTCATGCCGGAGCTGGGCGCCCAGACGATGCAATCAGGCGCGCTCGTGCTGGCGCAACCGGGACGAGACCCAAGGCTCCTCCTTCGCCACGGCACGAAGTTCTGCGCATCGGACCAACGCGCCGAAGAGTTGCCGCTCTCGAAGGAGCGTACCTGCCGAGCGCTCTCGATCGTCCTGCTCAGCGGACCCAAGGGCATCGACGAGCTCGAGCTCTTTCGGCGCGTGTACGGCTTTGAGTTTGTCAAAGGCCGACACGGTGGAACGTTTCGCACGCTCGTTTCTCGAATGCGGAGCGAGCTACGTAGCTTCGGCACGCTGACCCGGAACGAAGGGCGCGCTTCGATCGACGTGCACGCGCCGATGCTCGTACCCGACCCCCGGTGGATGCCGGAGGTGAACGAGATGGTGCTACGGGCACTCGCAGCGCTCGGAGCCGGCGCAACGGCGCGAACGATCGCCAAGCAGGTGGGCGTCAGCGACCGTACGGTGCAGCGCGCCCTGCGGCACTTGATCGACAGCGGCGTGTGTGAAGCCGTCGGAAGCAGCGCAGACACGAGCTACCGCTTCGAAGATACGACGTTCCATCAACCGACGTACGCGCGGCTCCGCGCCCGCGAAGGCCTCTAGCCCGCATTCGTCACCCGATGGCGCGCCCTCGCACAAGCCCTCGAAATCGTTGAGGCATTTCTTTCCGCTCAAATACGGACTGTATTTTCCGCTCCAAGAAATACCTCAACGATTCCGAAATCTTGCACGATCATCACACCCCTTGGTGACTCATGCGGGCTAGAGCCCTCTGGAGTGCACTATCGTTCCGTGGCCATCCGCAACGGACCCACGTCCACGAGCGTGCTGCCGGGCCGCTGATTCTCGAACTGCGTGCGAATCCGCTCGGCATCAAACGCCTCTCGGATCACGCGCACTTCGTCAACCGCGCCGACGAAGTTGCGCGCGCCGACCATGAAGTCGATCGTATTGCCGTCCTCTTCGCCCACGGCCGAGCCATTGGGATTGATGCCGGTGACCGGGACCGACTCGATCGCAGCTCCATCCACATAGAGGATCAGCTCCTGCTCCGTGCGGTCTACGACGCCAACCACGTGGTACCAGCGGTCCGGTTCGGAAAAGCCCGTCGGCGTGGACGCGCAGGCGAAGGTGTCGAAGCTTCGAAGGCACGCGTCGATTCGATCGCTCGAAG
>JBCCRV010000696.1:0-4015 GCA_039201085.1 Myxococcota bacterium
CGCCCGCCTTGGAGGGCTGGCGCTGGTCCCGCGAAGCGGAAGGTCGGGTCGACCCGCGCGCCGTCGCGGCCGCGTGGGATCTCGTCACCCGGCAGGCTTCCGCAGAGGCGGCGATGTTGAACCAGCTCATCGCACCGCTCGAGGGTGAAGCAAGCCGCACCCTTCTGCCGGCGCTCGTGGTGGCGGGCGCGCGCTTCACGGAGGTAGGCGCCCTTCATGTCATCGGCAAGCACGGAGACAAGCCGGGAAAGACCTACGTACCCCGCGACCTTTCCTTCGTGCCCGGCCGTGAGCATCCCCCAGCGACGATGACGATTCACACGGGCGTGGAAATCGGTCGGAGCGTCGCGGACTTTCTAATTCGCTACCGGCACGAAGCCTTCGTCGACGACGGCGCGGGTGGCCTTCGTACCTTCGTAGGCGAGCGCACCCTTGCGGTGCTCATCGATGAAGGGCCGACGGGCCGGGGCGCCGACCGCGAGCGACGTCAGCGCGACTTTGAGCTTCAACAGCAAGACCATCTCGTGGTTCGCGTGGGCCGTTCCCAGCTTTGGCAGGACGCCATCGGAACGGCCATGGAGATGCTCCGCACCTTGGTCGAATCCACCCGCTTTGACGTCGAGCAGTCGATTGCCGCCGTTGAGGCGGACCCAGGCGAATGACCGGCGCGTTCGTCGCCTCGTTACCCGCCCGCATTGATCACCCGATGGCGTGCCCTTACACAGGCCGAACTCGTTGAGGCATGCTTCCCGCGCCCATACAGTCTGTACGCTCCGCTCCAACCCATCCCTCAGCGCGAAATCCTGCACGATCGCCGGGCCCTTGGGGACTCATGCGGTCTGCGCCCACCTCATCGGCGCCGTCTTGTGGCCGGAACCGCCCATCTCACCCTGTCCCCTCACCCTAAGATGCACCACACTTCGTCGGCACGTGGACAAGCGGCAGCGCTCCAAAAGCCGCCACGCACCCTACGGTGCGCGATAGCGTTTGCCCTCGTTGCTTCGGGCGCCTTCGCCACGGCAGTGTCCGCGCAACCTGAAGCGCCGGCCTTTTCCGTGGAGGGTCCGGCCGCCGTGGGGCCGCGAGCATCCTTCACGTTAAAGGTGAGCGGCCTCGGCGAAGGCGCCACCGTGGTGCGCGTCACGGAGACGGCGCCCACAACGGACGCGGCGGACATGGTTCACGAGGAGCGCACCTTGCAAGGCGATGGTGAGCTCTCGCTGACGCTTGGGCGCTCCGGTCGCCGCGTGCTCGTTGTGGAGGCCTCCGGTTCCGAAGTCGAACACGTGGTGCACGTCCTCCCCGGACCGATCACGCTTGTTCCGCCTATCTTGGCGATCCTGATGGCGCTGCTCTTTCGGCAGGTGGTGCTCGCGCTCTTCGGCGGCGTTTGGATCGGTGCGACCATGCTCAGCGCGTACGACCCGCTCGCCGGCGCCGCGCGGGCCCTCGATCAGTTTGCAGTCGGCGCTGTCGCCGACAGCTCGCACGCGTCGATCGTCATCTTTAGCCTCGCCCTTGGCGGCATGATCGGCGTGCTCACGGCCAGCGGCGGCGCCGCAGGCCTCGCGAACCTTGCGACGCGGCGTGCGACCACTGCGGCCCGTGGCCAGGTTGCCACTTGGCTCCTGGGCATAGCGATCTTCTTTGACGACTACGCGAACTCGCTGCTCGTCGGCAGCAGCATGCGGCCCATCACGGACAAGCTTCGCATCAGCCGTGAGAAGCTTGCTTTTCTCGTCGACGCCACCGCCGCACCGGTATCTTCGATCGCACTCGTAAGCAGCTGGATTGGCGTGGAGGTCGCGTACATCGGCGAGCAACTGCGCGCGCGCAACATCGATCTCGATCCCTTCAGCGCCTTCGTGCAAACGCTGCCCTACCGCTTCTACCCCTGGCTCATGCTGGTCTTTGGGCTCGCCGTGGTGCTCCTCGGCCGCGACTTCGGACCGATGCGCAAAGCGGAAGTGCGCGCCCGTTTGACGGGCGCGGTCCTCCGGGAAGGCGCTCGCCCTGCGTCCAACTTTGAAGGCGAGCTCAGCGACGCGCCGCCGCGGCCGTGGCTCGCCCTAGGCCCGATCTTGACGGTGATCGCCGTCGCTCTGGGCGGCATGTGGATCACAGGCCGTGCTTCAACGGACGCGGCCGAGCCGACGCTCGGCCAGATCTTTGGCGCTGCCGATTCACTCAAGGCGCTGCTCTGGGCCGCCGTCGCCGGTGGCGTTGTGGCGGTGGCGTTGGCGGTGTTCGTGAAGAACGCGCCATCGGGCGAGGCCCTGGAAGGCTATCGCGACGCGTCGGAGTCACCGTCGAAGCGCTCGGCGATGACGCTCGCGAGCGCTCTGGATGCGTGGTTCGACGGCGCGAAGAGCATGCTGCTCGCCTGCGTGATCCTCGTGCTCGCCTGGTCCCTCGGGAGCGTGTGCGAGCAGCTGAACACGGCGGGCGTGCTCATCGAAGCGATCGGCGACGCCCTCAACCCTGCGCTCCTTCCGGCGATCGTGTTCATCGTTGCCGCGGCCGTCTCCTTCGCCACCGGCACGTCCTGGGGAACGATGGCGATTCTCTTTCCGCTCGTCGTTCCGCTCGCCGATGAACTCGCTCCCGGCCAAATGCACATCCTCCTGGGAGCGATCTCGTCGATCCTCGCCGGCAGCGTGTTCGGCGATCACTGCTCGCCGATCAGCGACACCACCATCATGAGCTCGATGGCCTCGAGCTGCGACCATATCGACCACGTTCGCACCCAGCTCCCGTACGCGCTCGCGGTCGGCGCCGTCGCGATTGTGATCGGCGAACTCGGCACGGGCTTTGGCCTGTACCCGGCGTGGGTCGGTTTACTGCTCGGCGCCGTCGCCGTCGTGGCGGTGGTGCGGTTCGTCGGCAAGCCGGTGGAGGCCGTAGACGGCGCGGACGGTTAAGCTTCCCAGCATTCATTTCGTTGACATGGATGCCGGTGGTAAACCGGCGTGCTGCGCGGGTTACTCCCCTCGGGCGAAAAGGGGCGTTTGCTCGAGACTTAGACGCACGACGTGGAGTCCCAGCGCGCAGGCAGCGTCGAGCAACAGAACACGTTTGCCCTGTCAGACGGCGACTACTGGTCCGGGGGGGGCGCGACTGATAGCGTACCGAGGTGAGTAGGCACATACCGTTCGCCCTTTGCGGTTGTCTACTCGTTGCTTGCGCTGCCGATGGTGATGCAAGCTATATCTTTCGCTTTTCTGAACGCAGCAACGGTAGCATCGCCATTTCGGATGCTTCCCACTACACGCTCGTCCAGGCGGTGTTGTCCGTGGTGGAAAGACCTGGCGAAGAAGTCGAGCTGTACCTCGATTTTCATACGGAGGTCGATCTTTTATCTCCAGAGGCTGACCTGCTTGCGCCTGCCCACAGCGGGGGCGTTTCGTGCTCATTGTCGCAGTGGCAGCGTCTTATGAGCGGTGAGACGCGAATGCTGTCGCTGAATGAGACCGGAGGAAGCCCATACCTCAATGATGACGGAGCCGTGATTTTCCGATGGCTGCGGGAGGCGAAGGTCGATGAAACTTCGCCGGCGCTGGTGATGACGTATCGATACGGACGTCCGTACTATTCTGTAAACTTTTCGGAAGCCGTCGGTGAGCCGCAGGCGACGGTCCGAGTTGTCGCCGAGCCGCTGTTTACATGCACGCTTTGCGGGTGGCCCCGCGCGGTTGACGAGTTTGGCCAGGAGGTCGGGTGTTCGCCCCTTGAAGACCTCACCTTCTCGTCACCGTTTTGCCAACAGGTAATCTCAGAGTTTCGACTGCGTGAGCATGGCTTCGTAGACTAGCGCACCAGGCGCCTGCAACGAACGCTCCCGCTGCAACCACATTCAGTCCGTTCGGCGTTGACGACCGAATCGGACGCTGCCTCGCTGAGCCGAAGCTCAGCGAGGCAGCCCAGTTTTTAGCGTGGATGCGCGAGCCGGTAGGACATCGACGCAACCGCTTCGACGAGTCGGCTGACCTCGGACGCCTGCGAATCGGAGATGTAG
>JBCCRV010000697.1:0-4009 GCA_039201085.1 Myxococcota bacterium
CGCCTGCTCCGCGGCCGCCCGCTCCGCGGCCGCCTGCTCTGCAGCGAGCCGGGCGGCTTCGGCTTCCGCGATCGCTTGGCGCTCTGCTTCGGCCTGTTCGGCGGCGAGTCGCTCGGCCTCCGCGTCCTCCGCCGCTGCTTGCTCCGCCGCTGCTTCCGCGGCCGCCGCTTCCGCCGCCAGACGCTCCGCCTCGGCCGCCTCCGCGGCGAGTCGCTCGGTGTCGTCGGTCGTGTCGTTCCCTTGTGCTTCAGCGGGCTCCGGCGCGGACGGCGCGGGAGTGGCTTCTTCGACCGAGGGCTCGCTCGGCTCGGCAGCCGTCGAAGTCGGTGCGTTTTGAGGCGGCGACGCCGTTTGTGTTTCTGGCCCACCGCCGACCACGCTGAAGAGAATGCCGCCGGTGACCAAAAGAAAGACCACTGCGGCGATTGCCAAGCGCTTGCTGCTGGACCCACCAGCCAGCACGTGCGCAGCCTCGTCCATCGGAACCGCCGGGGCGGCGCGTGTTTCCGGGACTGGAATCACCGGCTGGGGCGGGTCCTCAATGCCCTCCCACGATGGCCTGAGCGAGCTGGCGGCGGCTTCGGCAGCGGAAAAGAAGGCATCGGCGGCCGCATCCAGATCGACCGCCTCCGGCTTTTCGGCTTCCACGTCCGCATCCAGCGTATGGCCGCTTTCGGCGCCTGCTTGCGCCGCGATCGCGAGTGATGCTTCGTCGACGGCGGGCGAAGACCGCGGCGGGGCGGTGTTGTCCACGATCGTCTTGGCGGCGAGTGCCGCCTTGCCCTCGTCCTCCGATTTATCCGCATCTGCCAGATTTCCCGTTTCGGCGGAGGCTTCTTGGCGGGCCTCTCCGGGTTCCGCGTCTTCCGCTGCCCGGTCCTGAGCCGTATCGTTCGCCGCGGCGGAAGCGGAGCCTTCGCCCGGGTCCGCTTGCGCTTTCTCTTCGGTACGCTTCGCGGCGCGTGCATCCGCCGCTTCTTCGCCGGATTCCGCGGCTTTCTTGCCGGCGTCGTTTGAACGCGCGTTGGACCCGCTCTCGGCCCCCGTTGAAGCTTCGGCCGCCGCCGCGTCCTCTTTCCGGGCACTGCCCGCGGGCGCCGGCGCAGACCCCCGCGTGCTTTCGCCCTCCCGGTCCGACTCGGGTTCGCCTGCTTGTGCGGCCGTCGCCATCGCGAGACCATAGCACGCTTGCGCTGCCATGGTCCCCTCCCGGGGCGCGATGTGCTACCGCCATCGCCGGATGGCTCGCGCGCTCCCGGCTCGATGGCTTCTCGTCGGCCTCCTTGCCTGGGGCTGCGGCTCCGAGGAGGCGCCCGCCGACCCACTTGAAGCTTTGCAATCGGCCGATCGTGAGCGCCTAAACGATCTTCTTTCGCAGGCGGAGCAGCGCACGCTTGCAGGCCGGCAGGCCGCCGTTGCCGCCGTCGATTTTTCCCTTCGGGCGGGGTTGGGGACGGAGGCGGCAAAGGAAGCGCTCCTTCGTGCCTTTCGCTGGCGCGAGCTCGGTGATGACTGCCCGCTCGTCGAGGCGTGGAACCGGCTTGCGCCGGAGCATGCCGCGTATCGGCGCGGCCGTTTCTCGTGCGCTGGCCCGTCCGAGCCCACGCCGCCGGCTTCCGAAGCCGCTCGACGCGAGGTCGACGCCTTGGCGGACCACTGCGTGGTGACCCGCTTGCGCATGCTGGACGCCGGCGAAGGCGACCTACGCGTCGTGCTCGACTTGGCGGGCCCGTGTGAATTCGAGCTCGAAGAATCGCCGCTGCGCTTGCGCTTCTCCTCGCTGGGGCGTCTGCCCTCGATCGGTGAATCGTTCGTAGGCCCAGCACGCTCGCTGAACCGATTGACGTTCGAAGGCAGCGGCGTGCGCCTGGCGGTCCCGCGTGGCGTCGTCCCCTCCGTAAGTCGCCTGGGCGAGCGCGTCGTGATCGATCTGAGCCTGCCCGTCGACCGGGGGAGCGTCGACGATGCGCCGGTGATCGTGCTCGACCCGGGTCACGGCGGGGACGACCTGGGCGCCCGCTTCGAATCGCTTACCGAATCGGCGCTGGCCCTCGACATCGCCCGGCGGGCTGCACGAAACCTCCGTCAGCGCCTCCCCGCCGCGCGTGTGTTCCTGACACGGGAAACGGACGTGTTCATTCCATTGGAGGAACGGGCCGTGCGCGCCAACTCGCTGGGAGCCGATATCTTCCTGTCGATTCACCTGAACGCCGCCAACGAAGCGGTGCATCGTGGAGGCGTCACAACCTTCGTTCTAGACGCGACGGACGACTCGTCGGCGAGCCGACTCGCCGCCCGAGAAAACGGCGGGCGGGTGCACGAGGTGACGGGCCTTCAACGGCTCCTGGCGAGCTTTCATCGACGCAACCAGCTTGCCGCGTCCCGGCGTCTCGCCCAGGCCGTTCACCGTGGCACGCTGGAGGGCGGACGACGAACCTACCCCGCCCTTTCCGACCGTGAGGTGAAGTCTGCGATGTTCTACGTGCTGGTGGGCGTGCGAATGCCGGCCGCGCTGCTCGAAGCGTCCTTCTTGACAGCACCCAACGACGCCGCCGCGCTGGCCCGTGGCGACTATCGCCAGGATCTCGCCGAGGGCATCGCAACCGGGCTGATCGAATACCTCTCCGAACCGGTGCGGGAAGAAGCGTCGGCCTCGACGGGCGCCGGCGAAGCGAACGATCCATAGTCGGGTGTGCGTGCTGCCTTAGTCGACCTGGCGCCGGGCCTGCAGGAGACGTGCGGGGACTACCTTCGCCACTACCGCGACGGCTTTGCGGACGCGTTGCGAAACGGCGGCTCGGCCGTGGCGGGCGCCCGTGCCTTCGCCCGTTCGATCGACGGCGTGCTCAGCGCCCTCTTCTGCGCCTCCGAGGTTCAGGCCTCCGGCGACGCGCGCGTGTGCCTCGTCGCCGTGGGCGGCTACGGGCGCGGCATGGTCGGCCTGCGCTCGGACGTCGACCTGCTCTTCCTTACGGACGATCCCGCCTCACCGCGCGTGGAAGCGATTGCCACGGGCATGCTCTACCCGCTCTGGGATCTCGAGCTCGACATCGGCCACGCCGTACGCGGAACGGCCGAAACGCTGGCGCTTGCGCGCGAGGACGTGCGTACGGCCACGACGCTCCTCGATCTTCGCGCCGTCGCCGGGAACCGCACGCTGGTGCAGGAACTTAAGGGTGCTGCCCGCCGCCATGTTTTCGAACCGCGGCTGGGCGCCTTCATCGACGCCCTCGAAGACGACACGACGCGGCGCCACCGGCGCGCCGGTGATTCGCTCCACCTTCTCGAGCCGGACGTGAAGCTGAGCCCGGGTGGCCTTCGCGACCTCGACATTGCCCGTTGGGCCGCGGGCGCTCGTTGGCGTGCCACCCGGCTTGGTGACTTGCTCGAGCGCGGCGTGCTTCAGCGCCGGGACGTCGACGAGCTTCAGGCGGCGCAGGAGTTTCTCTGGTCCGTTCGCGGTCATCTGCATTTGCGAAACCGTCGCCGCCAGGACCGGCTTACGTTCGCCGACCAAGAAGACATCGCCGAGGCTCTCGGCTTCGTCGACCGATCGACCCTTGGCGTTGAGCAGTTCATGCAGGCGTACTACCGCCATGCGGGCGTTATCGCCCGGGCCGCGGAGCGCATGTTGAGCCGTGCTCGGCACGAAGGCCGCCGTAGCCGAACGGGGCTGCGCCGACTGGGCAACGGGCTCGCCCATTTCGACGGCGCCGTCACGCTCGAGCGCACGGACGACGTACGCGTACAGCCGATGCTTGCCCTCCGCCTCTACGACGAGGTGCTTCGGGCGAAACTTCCCCCCTACGGCTTCGCCCGGGAGGCGGTCGTGCGTGCCGCGTCCGAGCCAGCCTGGTGCGAAAGACTGCGCGCCGAGCCGGAAGCCGGTCCGCTTTTTGCTCGCCTGATGACGGCGACGGAGCGCTCCGGCGTTGCGAAGGGTTCGCTGCCGGCGGAGCTGCACAGAGTCGGGCTGACCACGGCCATCGTTCCGGAGCTCGAACCGCTC
>JBCCRV010000698.1:0-4006 GCA_039201085.1 Myxococcota bacterium
CAGGCCGCGTTCCTGCGCGTGAAGTTACGCGCCCTTCGGACGTGGAACGCGCGCAGAGCCGCGTGGGTCGAACAGTACCGTAGTGCCCTTGGCGAGCCCTTTGAGCTCGTTGAACTTCAGCCTTCCGCCGCAAGCGCAAACCACCTTTTTGTCATACGGACGGAGGACCGCGCAGGCCTCCAAGCGCACCTGGCGGACACGGGCGTCGGTTCGCAGATTCACTACCCGGTGCCCTGCCATCTTCAGGGAGCGTTCGCCGGCCTCTACGAGCCAGGCGCGTTTCCCACGACAGAGCGAGCCGCAGAGCAGATCTTGAGCCTGCCGATGGGGCCCCATCTAGGTGATGGGAACGCATCCAAGGTCATCGAGCGGGTTCTCGAGTGGCCCGATTTAGAAAGTAAAGGGCGTTGAGCATGGAAAAGGTAGCAGTCATCGGGCTCGGATACGTCGGCCTGCCGGTTGCCGTCGCGTTTGGGCGTCACGGCGCCGTGGTCGGCGTCGACATCGACGAAGCGCGCGTTCGTGACCTTCGAGATGGTGTGGATCACACGAAGGAAGTGAGCCCAGAAGCGCTCGCCGCGACCGACTTGCGCTACACGACCAAGATTGAGGACGCTGCCGAGTGCACGATTTTTGTCGTGACTGTGCCGACGCCGATCGATGGCAATCGAAACCCGGACCTTTCGCCACTGCGTTCCGCGTCCCGGAGCGTCGGCAAGGTGCTGAAGGCGGGAGACTTGGTCATCTTCGAGTCGACTGTCTACCCGGGGGTTACGGAGGATGTCTGTGCCCCGATTCTCTCGGATGTCAGTGGGCTCGCTCGCAGCGCGTTTTCCGTTGGCTACTCGCCGGAACGCATCAATCCTGGTGATACGGTCCATCGGCTGGAGACCATCACCAAGGTGGTCAGCGGCGACACGGCCGAGTCCCTGGAGCGTGTCGCGTCGCTCTACGCCACCGTCGTCGAGGCGGGGGTTCATCGAGCGCCAAGCGTGCGTGTGGCCGAGGCCGCCAAGGTGATCGAAAACACCCAACGAGACGTGAACATCGCGCTCATGAATGAGCTGGCACTGATCTTCGAGCGGATGGGCATTCGCACAACGGACGTGCTCGCGGCGGCGGGCACAAAATGGAACTTCCTGCCTTTCACTCCGGGTCTCGTGGGTGGCCACTGCATCGGCGTGGACCCGTACTACCTGACAGCGAAGGCGGAATCGCTTGGCTACCATCCACAGGTGATTCTCTCGGGCCGCCGCATCAATGATGGCATGGGCGCATTCGTGGCTCAGAAGCTGGTGAAGATGTTGATTGCCGCGCAGAAGCCCGTGAAGGGTGCTCGGGTGCTGATCGTTGGGCTTACGTTTAAGGAGAACGTCCCGGACCTCCGGAACTCGCGGGTTCCGGACATTCTCCGCGAGCTCGAAGACTTTGGCGTCGATGCAGACGTGTTCGACCCTGTCGCCACCCCGGCGGCGGCGAAGGAGGAATGCAACGTCGAACTGGTCACGCCCAAGGGCACATACGACGGGGTGATTCTTGCGGTGCCGCATTCCGCCGTAGACGCAAGCCAGCTATTCGAGGTGGTCGCGGAGGGTGGGGTTTTCGTCGACGTGAAGTCTGCCGTGCCGACCAAGGGCATCCCGCCTCATATCAGCCACTGGGCGCTCTAATATGCGCGTTCTAGTGACGGGCGCGGCCGGGTTCATCGGCTATCACACGTGCGAGGCACTCCTCGCGCGCGGTGATGAGGTTCACGGGGTCGATGACCTGAACGATTACTACGACGTTCGCCTCAAGGAAGCGCGTCTACAGCGACTGAGGGCCCATGAAAGCTTCAGTTTTTCGCGCTGTGACATCGCGGAAGCGACCTTTGCAGAGAAGGTAGCGACCTTTCGGCCCGACGGTCTGATCAATCTCGCGGCGCAGGCGGGGGTGCGCTACTCGCTTGAGCATCCCCAAGCGTACGTGCAGTCGAACCTCGTTGGCTTTGGAAACGTGCTTGAAGCCTGTCGGCATCAAGGCGTTAAGCACCTGGTTTATGCGTCTTCAAGCTCTGTTTACGGTGGCAACACGAAGCAGCCTTTTGCCGTTGCAGACCCCGTGGATTCGCCGATCAGCCTTTATGCAGCGACGAAGAAGGCGAATGAGCTAATGGCGCATTCGTACAGTCACCTCTTTGGCGTCGCGACCACAGGTCTGCGTTTCTTTACGGTGTACGGACCATGGGGGCGACCGGACATGGCGCTCTTCTTGTTCACACGCGCGATTCTAAACGGCGAGCCGATCAACGTGTTCAACCACGGCGATATGATGCGCGACTTCACGTACATCGATGACATCGTCGAAGGCGTCCTTCGAGTGTTGGACCGCCCGCCGAGCGCCGAGGCAAACGCATCGCTCACGCGTGCACCGTACCGCGTGTTCAATATCGGTAGCGCGCGTCCAACGGCCCTTGGTCGGATGATCGAAATCCTAGAAGCGAAGCTCGGGAAACGGGCGGAGCGAAACCTGCTGCCCATGCAGCCGGGAGACGTGAAGGCAACGAGCGCGGACGTGGCTGCGCTCGTTGAAACGGTCGACTACCGACCGGACACTTCGCTTGAAGTGGGCATTGGCCGCTTCGTGGAGTGGTACCGGGAATATCATGGCGTCTAGACGAGCTGCCCATCGTGGGGCGCCATACAAAGCGTAGGCTTCAATCGATGTCCGCTGCAGGGGGAGCTCGTTGTAAAAATCCCCTCGATGGCGACAGTCCGCCTTTCGATGGCGGCGTTGCTCTTTGGTTACGGGCCTCGGCCCGCTACCGCATCGCGCGTTGCCCTCAAAAGCCAGGCACCCGCCCTCTCGGCCCCTTTAGCGGTTCGCGTCGCTAAGCGACTCGTAGATGCGGCGGTAGCCCTCGACGCCTGCATCCAACGAAAAGTGTCGCTCCGCCGACTGGCGGCACCGTTTCGACGTTGCTGGCCCAAGCAGGGCCAGGGCCTCTTCGACGCCGCGGTCAATCGCGGCATCTTCCAGATCATCGACGACGACGCCAACGCGGTCCTTGTTGACGATGCTTTCGACGTCTCCAACGCCCCCGTTCGTCAGACACGGAATGCCGCAGCCCAACATCTCACCGAGCTTCGTGGGGGAGCAAGCCGCTCGGGAAAAGCTGCTCTTGTAGAAGAACACACCCAGGTCGACGTCGGCGAGTGCGTTGCCCATTTGCGTGTGGGCTACGGCGCGGACTTCCACCCTTGATGGTGGGATACCGGCCGTCGCGAGCTCGCGGTGGATATGCTCATGTTGGGACTTATTTAGCACGAGAAAACGTGCGTCGGGGCGCGCCCTCAGCACACTCGCAAAGGCCGCTGCGACGCGATCAAATCGGTACCAGGTTCCGACCGAACCAACGTACGCGATGCGTAAACCACCGGTGCTTTCGCGCCGATCGACAGGGCTGAACACGTTGAGGTCGGCGCACGTCGGAATGACTGAGAAGGGCGGAAGTGAACGGTTGGCGTACGCGTCAAAATCGCGCAGTGAGCGGATGCCCGCATGCGTTAGCGAGACCAAATGGTCCGTGTTCTGCAGGCAGCTCTTCTCGATTCGTTTAGCCGTCCGATAAAGGACGCCGTCTGCAGGCCAGATGCCACCGTCGACCCGTTCATCAGCCCAGAAGCCACGGATGTCGAAGATGAACTTGGTGCCGCAGAGCAGCTGAAGGGAACGCGCTATCGCACCCGGAACATAGCTGCGGGCATGGACGAGTGTCAGGTTGTCGCGCTTCGCCAAGAAGGCGCCGAGGGCAACACCCGCGCTGATATCGAAGGGTTTAGTCAGCGGTGTAGGGCGCCCGTGGTAGGTGAGGCGGTGCCACGAAATCCGCGAGTCGCGGAGAGATGCGTCGAGCTCGGCGACGTCCTTCTTGCGCGAGAGGTCTTCCGGGCGTTCGTAGCTCAGGATGTGCACGCGAAACTGATCGGCGAGCCGTCGCTGGTATGCGAGGACCTGCGACTGGCCG
>JBCCRV010000699.1:0-3993 GCA_039201085.1 Myxococcota bacterium
CGGCGAATCTCCAGCGCTTCGCGGGCGCCGGCGTAGCCGCGTTCGAGTTCGCCCGCACGAATGTCGATCTGCGCCGCGTCGTCGAGGGACGCCGCCACCCCGCGTAGGTCGCCGGCGTCGCGAAAAAGAACCAGCGCCCGGTCCAGGTAGGCGCGCGCCTGCTCGTCTTCGCCGCGCATCGTCAGCGCGCGAGCGATGCGATTTAGCGCAGCGCCGCCCTTGCCGCGCGCGCCGGACTTCCAAGCGTGCTGCAGCATCTCCGTGAAAGCCTCAATCGCCTGTTCTGTCTCGCCGACGCGCGAACATAAGCTGCCGTGCTCGTGCAGCGCCTCGATGCGGCGCACGACGTCGTCTGAAGGGATCATGTCGAGCGCACGCTGGATGTAGCGCAGCGCGCGCTTCGGCTGCCTGCTGTGCCGTTCGTGAATCGCGGCCTCCAGGTACGCACGTCCCGCGCGCCCGTGCTGACCCGCACGCTCGAGGTGCGGCGCAATCCGCGCGGCCATGCCTTCGCGTTGAAGCTGTCCGACGAGCCCAAACCAACGCGCCACCGCCGCGTGACGGCGCACGCGCGACTCTTCATCGATCAGCTCGGCAACGATTTCCCGCGTGCCTTCGAGCGCGAAGCTGTACTCGATGGCGCCCGGGAGATCCGAGTGATCGAGGCGCTCGATAAAGCCGCGCTGTTCCAAGTGCTGCAGCGCGAGCTGAAGCGCTTCCCGGTCGGTTTCGTCGGGCCAAATCGTCAGCGGCGATTCGGCGCTGCCCGGTGGCTTTCGGTCCGCACGCATCTGCGCCAGGATTGAACCGTCCCAGAAGATCTCGCCAACGAGGGCCGCCCGGTGCAGCGTCGCCTGTTCAAAATCGTTCAGGCGTTCAAGGCGCGCGCGCACGGCGTCGCTCATTTGCACCGGAAGGTCGCCGCTCCCGTCCAGGCGTTTGAGGTCGACTTCAAGGCCCTCGGGCGTTTGAACGACGAGCCCCGCTTCCCAAAGGGCGAAGGCCAGCTCGCGCACCTGCGCCGGATTGCCGCCGCTTCGATGGGTGACAGCCGCGACGAGCGGCTCCGGTGCGCGCACCAAGTTCGGCAGCAGCACGTAGAGCATCGCCTGCACGTCGTCTTCCGTGAGCGGCGCGATCGGACCGACGGCCAGGCCGCCGGCGGGCTCGCTGCTGGCGGCGCGTTCCATGACCGGTCTGTCGCCGGCGATCACGACCGACACGGGCCCATCGACCTTGCTCAGGGCCACCACAATGTCCCACGCGGGGCTCTCGGCGTACGACATGTTGTCGAGCAGCACGAGCACGGGGCGGTGCTTTGAGTCGCCTTCCAAAAAGCGGGCGACCGCCTGACACGCACGCTGATGGAGCTGCGCCGGATCCTTTTCGAGTGGACCGAGCACGGGACTCTTGGGAAACGGAATGCCCGCTACGTGCCCAATGAGGTGCGTCGTCTCGGTGATTCGAACGACGTCGTCGTTGCCGAGGGCGCTGGCGACCTGCGAAGCGAGGGCGGCGCGCACCGAGGAAGGCGAAGACGAAGGCGTCACGCCGAAGCGTTCGAGTAGCAACCGGGAGAAGGGCGCGTAGGGCCCGTCGCCGCCCTCGCGACACACGCCGTAGAGCACGCGGGTTCGACCGTTTTTGTTGGCCGCAAGTTCGCTCGCGTAGATCAGAAGTCGCGTCTTGCCGCTGCCGCGTGGGCCCTCCAGCGCAACCAGCGTTGGCTTGCCCGCCAGGACGCCTTGGTCGATGCCGGCGGTGATCGCGGCCGCCGCATCGGCCTGCCCAATAAGCGGGGGTTCGCGTTCGCCTTCGTCCGCCTCGTCGATATCGGCAAGGGCGACTTCTTCAACGGTCTGACGTTCCGCCTCGTTGACCGCAGGTTCGGGCGCGCCGGTAACCTGGGTCCGCTCCGCAGGGGTGACGCCCGTGACACCCGTCGGGCGAAAGCTGCTGCCGAGCGAACGCCCGCACGCCGAGCACGCGCGCCAAGCGCGTGGGTTGATGAATCCGCACGAAGGACAGGCGTTTCCCGGAGCCATACGTCGAGCCTCTCCTGCCTTCCTGAGCGGGACAAGCGACTTCTCACAGAATGAACAGAATTACCCACGTGGGTGATTTTGGCCGAGCGACAAGATTTTCCTTCCTCCCCGTCGAAATCCGGGCGCCTCGAACGTCGAGAGGGCAGTCCCCTTTCCATGAAAGCCCACGATGTCCTACCAGCTCCTATTCCTTCTTCTCACGGCCGTGCTCGCGGCCAGCCTTTGGATTCCTTTTGTCGTGGGTGTCACGACAACGGGAGCCGGGGCCGGTACCCGCGACCCTTTCTCGTGCCCCTCGACCCTCTGGCGATGAAGCCGTGGGTGGCTCGGGCCTACCGCGCTCACCTGAACCTCATCGAGCAGTTTCTGCCTTTCGCCGTGGTGGTGCTGATCGGAGAAGTACGCGGCGCTTCTTCGCCGTGGCTTGGAGCGCTGGCGGCGGCGTTCTTCACGCTTCGTGTGGCCCATGCCTTTGGCATGATCAGCGGGCGAGCGCGTATGCCCCTCCGCCCCATTATTTTCTCCGTGGCGTACTTGGTGGTGATCGCCTACGCGGCGTTGCTCGCCGTGGTCTAGAGACCTGACCAGCATTGCCGCGTCGTCGCTTTGCGACGACAGCACGGCGCTTGCAGCCATCCAAACCTGGACCCCTATGCTGATAGGGGCGCTGCGGATTCAGACGCTCCATCCGTCGCACTGTCGGCAAAAATCGCCGGGCGGCAATGCTGGTCAGGTCTCTAGCCCAGCTGCGGTCCGTGCTGTTTGCGGCCGTGCCCCGCCGCAACGCCCCATTCCAGTCAACGGGGGTTAGGCCTCGACGTGGCAACAACCCGCCGCTGATGGTGGCGCCAACGTCTTCGCAGCGAAGTTGCCGCGCTGCGCTTGGCTTCGGCACCATGCGTACATGGTCTTACATGAGCGCACACGGCACTGGATTCGACGAGCCGCTCAGGCGGCGGCCTGCGCGACGGCGATGGCTGCGGGCGCCGGCGCCGCGTCGCTCGTCGATCTGCAGCAGGCGAGGGCGGCCCAGCCGGTTCGTGTGGTGACCGAAGCGCCGGTCTTTGCGCCCACGCCCCGCGAAGAACCGCTCTTCTACCGGGCGCCCGAGGAGCCCGACCCGACCCTGCCGGAGGTCAATTGGTCCGAAAGCGCGACGGTGATCGGCGGTACGCCCCACCGCTTGATTCACTTCACCTTCGACGATGGACCGAGCCGAAACACGACCCCGCGCCTCCTAGAGGAGCTCGACCGGCTTGGTATCAAGGCGACCTTCTTCATCACCACCGGTCGCATGGCGACGCCCGGTCAACGTGCTCGGGAAGAACGCGCGATTCTCGCGAACATCGCAGAGCGGGGCCATCGAATCGGCAACCACACGATCACCCATCGGCAGCTTCCGCTTCTCACTCCCGCGGAGGTGCTCGAAGAGGTCCGCGGCGCGGGCGACCTCATTGAGGAGGTCACGGGACTGCGCCCAACGATGATGCGGCCCCCCGGCGGGTCCCGTTCGGCCCGCATCGACGCGGCCCTTCAATCGCTCGGACTCTCTCAGCTGATGTGGAACCTCGGCTCGGGCGATTCGCAGGTGCGTGACTCGGAGCAAGTGCTCACCACGTTTCGGCGCGTGCTTCGCCGTCGCGAGCGCGAGCACGGCGAGCGAGGCGGCATCGTGCTCCTGCACGACACCCACGCGTGGAGCGTGGATGCGTTTCCCAAGATCGTGGACTTCCTGCGGAGCGAAAACTGCAAGCTCCTCGAACGGGGCGAGGAGCTCTTCGACATCGTCGACACACCCGACGCCTTCTTCGTGCATCGCGACGACGTACCGGGCGACGCCACGATGGCTGAACCACCCGCCGACTGGCTCGCACACCGACAGTCGCAGCTGCGACAAAGCACGCGTCAACGCTGCGGTTTGCTTGCCGCAAATCAGGCAGACTAGGGC
>JBCCRV010000700.1:0-3984 GCA_039201085.1 Myxococcota bacterium
CAGACGATCAGATCGGAAAAGATCAGATCCCAATGGAGCCCGCGGACTTGAACGCCGATGCCCAAGCGCCGACGAAACCGAGCTCGAGCGTACTGGGAATGAAGTAGGCGAAGGAAACAACCACGCCTAACAGGCCAAGCCCGACAATCGTCGCCTTTCGAAACATGACATCCTTACTCCTAAATCTTGGGGACTTCATCTCTGGCGTTGCAGCAGAGCGGGAGTGTCCTGCCGAGTTAGCACCCACGTTTGCCGGGTAGCCGATTGCGTTCAGTACCTGTCGCGATGTGTTTCTTTTGCTCGCCAAACACGTCGCTCGCGCCACCTCAGAGAATTCGCGCCGGTCGTTTGAATCTTCATCGAGCTGAGTCGTCGCGGGCGTTCCTTCCGGTCGTTCCGGGTTTCGCCGGCACGCCGACCTACGCCTTCCTTAGGACAACGACGACGATGACTGACTTTACCAGCATGGCGGGATTCTCTCGCTTCACTTTCACGAGTTTGGGTGCGCTTCTTCTCGCAACGGCGGGTGCCTGCGGCGATGATGACGGCCGGTCTCTGCCGGAAATGGGGGTCGACATGCGACTCGCCGACGCAGGAAACGATGTCGGCGCAGACGCCGATGTCGACGCGCCCTTGTGCATCGACGAAGACGACGACGGCTACGGCGAGGGCTGTGCCCTCGGTGCAGACTGCAACGACGCCGATCAAAACATCAACCCCGCCGCCGTCGAGGTCTGCGACGGCGAAGACAACGACTGCGACGGTTCGATGGATGAATCCGTGGACCTCCCGAACTGCGAACTGAGCGTTGGCGTTTGCGTCGGCGCGACGGCGCGATGCGGCGACAGCGGCGTACTCGCGTGCGTCGCGACGGACTACGGTGCCGACTACGAAGCCATGGAGACCAGCTGCGACGGTCTCGACAACGACTGCGACGGCACGACGGACGAAGGGTGCCCATGCGAGGAAGGGTCGACGCAGCCCTGCGGCAGCGACATCGGCGTGTGCATGGCTGGCGTGCAGACCTGCGTGGACAATGCTTTCGGCGCTTGCGAGGGCGAGGTGACGCCCATGGGCGAAACCTGCGACGGTCTCGACAACGATTGCGACGGCGTCGAGGACGAAGATCTTTCACCCCCCGCATGCCCACTTCAGCTCGGCGTGTGCAGCGGTTCCACGCGCGCCTGCGGCGGCGTCGCGGGCTTTATCGCGTGTTCGGGCACCGCGAGCTACGGCGGCGACTACCAAGCCGAAGAAACGCTCTGCGACGGCCTGGACAACGACTGCGACGGCGTCACGGATGAAGGCTGCGAATGCACGGACGGATCGACGCAAGCCTGCGGGACGGACGTAGGCGCGTGCACCGCTGGCGTGCAGACCTGCGTTACGGGCCGCTTTGGATCGTGCGCGGGTGAAGTCGCACCGGCACCGGAGACCTGCAACGGCATCGATGATAACTGCAACGGTGAAGTGGACGACGGAGTCATGGCGCCGTTTTGCGAACTTCAGATGGGCGTCTGCGTCGGTTCCGTTCAGCCCTGCGTCGGCGAAAGCGGCTTCGAAGCCTGCAGGGCGGACGACTACGGTTCGGCGTACGAAGCCGAAGAGTCCCTCTGCGACGGCCAAGACAACGACTGCGACGGCACCGTCGATGAAGGCTGCGATTGCACCAATGGCGAAACACAGGCCTGCGGACTCAGCGCCGGCGTTTGTCAACGCGGCGTTCAGACCTGCGTCGACGGCGAGTTTGATGCATGCGAAGGCGTCGTGGAACCCAGCCCCGAGGTTTGCAATGGCCAAGACGACGACTGCAACGGCATGTCCGACGACAACCTTATGCTGCCTTCATGTGCGCTGACCGAGGGCGTATGCGCGGGCACCACGCAGCAGTGCGGTGGAGCTGCCGGACTGCTGGCATGCACGGGCGCCGACTACGGACCCAACTACGTCGCGGACGAAGACGGCGCGGCGAACGAGGGCTTGTGCGACGGATTCGACAACGACTGCGACGGCGTCGCGGATGAAGGCTGCACGGTGTTCCCGCTCCTGGAGGGCGACGCGGACTCCGTATTCCCGAGCGTCTACAACCGTCACGTCGTGTCGATGACGAACTTTGACGGGAACTGGGATCTTCAACTTCTCGAGCTCAACACGGGCACGCTGACCCGGCTGACAGCGACTCCGGCGAGCGAATGGTTTCCGGCGGTGTACGGCAACCACGTTGCGTTCATTCGCGGCGACTCGCCCGATGCGCCGACGGCGGCGCTGACGGTCTTGAACATGCTCACGGGCGTGGAAAACGTGGTCGCCACGAACCTCAGCGGCAGCACCTTCGATCTGTTCAACGAGTTCGTCGTGTACGCGCAGTTCGACGGCACCCAATCGGACGTGTTCGCCTACTCTCTCGCCTCGGAAGCGTCGAACAACCTGACGGACTCCACCGACTCGAATGAGTTTGATCCATCGCTGCGTGGCGCTCGGCTCGCGTTTGTCACGGACGCGACGGGCGACCTTCGCGTGGCGGTCTTTGACGCCCTCGCGGGTACCACCACCCTTCAGGTGCCCGCCGCGGCCGGCGCGTTCGATCAGCGTGGTCCCATGGTCGACTACGCGGGCGTCGCCTGGAGCGACAGCCGTCGTGCGCCCGCCGCCGACCCGATTCCCTTCGACGTCTACGGCGCGTTCTTTCTCGGAAGCACGTCGGTTTTCCCGAACGAAGTCGTCGTCATTGAAAGCAGCGCGCAGCACGTCGCGACGAGCATGGATGGCGTGCACGTTTCGGTGGAGACGGTCGACGGAACGGAATCGAACGTCGGCTTTGCCCTTCCCGGCAACCCGCTGACGGCGGTGACCACCTCAGGCACGGCTGCTGCGCCGTCCCTCTCGGGCACGATCATGGTGTGGCACGACACCCGTCTCGGGAACTTCACGCTCTTTGCATCGGGCGTTTCGACGGCCACCCTTCCGGGCGCAGGAGACCTGGAGATCGCGGAGATTCTCGCCGATCCTGGACCGATCGACGCGAACGGCGACGGCAACCTGTCGGGCACGCAAGACGAGTACGTCGAAATCCGCAACACCCGGACCGTGACGGTGCAGCTCGACGGCGCAACGCTCAGCGATGGCACCTCCGTTCGGCACGTGTTTCCCTCCGGCACCAACATTCCCGCGGGCGCTTCCCTCGTGGTGTTTGGCGGCGGCTCGATCGACGGGCGTATCGGCGGCGCCATTGGACAGACGGCTAGCAGCGGTTCGCTCGGACTCAACAACGACGGGGATACGCTGACGCTCACGCTCGGTGGCGCGACCATCGAGCAGGTGAGCTACGGTCGCGAAGGCGGAAACGACGAGTGCATCACCCGTCAAACGGACATGGCCGGTACGGTCAGCTTCGTTCGGAACTCGGCGCTGTCCGTGGCGGCCTGCTCGCCAGGCGTGGATTCCTCGGGCTTCGGCTACTGAGCGCGAAAGCGGATGCCAACTTCGCCAAAGGTTCTGGTGAAGTCGGCGGGGCGACCCTCCTGCCGCATTCTTACCGGAGGTCGTACTTCGCAATAGAGCCAATGGCATTCACTTAGCGGCTAAACGGGTTCGTGCCGCGTCGCTCCGGATTCGCGTGTCGAGTGATGGGTGGCCGTGGGAGTGAAGGGTGGGGTGTGAAGAGTGACGCGTGATGGGTTTCGTGATGCTGCGGACAAGCGTCACGTCGCCCTTCACGCCCACGGGCACTCTTTACGCCCACGGGCACTCTTTACGCCCACGGGCACTCTTCACGCCCAATCTTCCATTCCCACACGCTGACCGCCGGTGGCGTCGCGGCCGATGAACCCGCCATGATCGCGGCGTATGGGTCGTCCGGCGGTCTGCCAAGCTTTCGAGGCACGGGCGGAAGCTTCCTCTTCTCCGGCGGCGGCCTCGGCCTGCCGCTAGCGGGCATCAACGACCTGATCATCGCGCACATCGAAGTGTACCGGCCCGACCGCG
>JBCCRV010000701.1:0-3984 GCA_039201085.1 Myxococcota bacterium
GCTGGATGATCGGGTCGCCCGCCCGCTCGGCGAGGACCGCCAGCGACCGCGTCGTCGAGTTCGCCGGCCTGCGCGGCGGCGATGAGCGCGTCGTCCGGCGCGCCGCCGGTGACGGCGTAGCTAAGGCGGGCGGCCAGCGTGAGCGGGTCGAGGGCAACGCGCGCGCCGTCGCCGCGACGGGGCACGTGGTGCAGGAACTCCGGTGAGAGCAGGAGGGCGCTGATCACCACCTCCATGCGCTCCCGGTCGTCTTCGATGCCGTCGTCCGAAAGGAAGTCCTCCGTGAAGTCGGCCAGCTCGTCGTTCGTCAGCGGGCGCCGAAAGACGCGGGCGCCGAATGCGCCAATGAAGCTCTCGGCGCATTCACGGTCGGCGCTGTCGAGCACGCAGCCGGCGCCGATGGCACGAAGGTGGGCGTCGTTTCCGGCGACGGCGGCAGCAAGGCGGGTGGTGAGCTCAAGGGTGGCGTCGGCGCCGCTTTCGCCGATCGTCGGCTCAAACTCTTGGGGCCCGTGGAGCGTGGCTTCACTCGGAAGGCCGCCAAGCCAGACGTCCATTTCGGCGATGACCTCGGCGGGAAAGAGCGCCGTGAGGCTCGCGCGCATTTCCGGGTTCGACAGGCGCCGCAGAGGCATGAGGGTGAGCTCGCCCGTTCGGTCGTCGCATTCGGCTTCGCGCACCATCTCCGGCTCGACGGGCGGCAGGCCACCATCGGGCGCCGTTCCGCCGCCGTCGATGGGAGGCGGAGGTGGCGGGCCTTCCCCGCCCCCGTCGGCAATCGAGCCGGTGCAGGCGCAGAGCAGGGCGAGGAAGGAGATGCGGCGAAGGGCCATAAAGAGAGGCTAGATCTGGCCCCGAGCGTTCACCGTTACGGCGCTTGCGAGCGATCTTCGAGCTGACGCGACGGGCCCGGTGCTGTAAGCAATCGCCATGCTGTATCTGCGCTCCGTGCGCTAAAACCTCGACGCGACGGCGGCGGGCTTGGCCCGCCGCGGCTACCGGGACGAAGTGGCCCTGTCCCGCCTTGGTGAGCTCGCCGAAAAGCGCCGCGCCCTGATCACCGACGCCGAGCGATTGAAGCGCGAGCGCAACGAGGCGAGTACGGCGATGGCGGCCGTCAAAGACAAGAAGTCCCAGGAATTCGCCGATCGGCGCGAGGCCCTGCGCGGCCTGAGCGACACGATCAAGGGCCAGGAGGCGGAGCTCGCCGAGGTCGAAGGCACGCTCCAGGCGCTGCTTCACGAGCTTCCGAACCTGCCCCACCAGAGTGCTCCGGATGGAAAGTCCGAAGAAGAAAACGTATGGGTACGGTCCTGGGGCAAAAAGCCTGAGTTCGCCTTCGAAGCCAAGGATCACGTCGACCTTGGCGAGGCCCTGGGCATCGTGGACTTTGAGGCCGGCGCCAAGATCAGCGGCGCGCGCTTTACGGTGCTCCGCGGCATGGGCGCGCGCCTTGAGCGGGCCCTCATGCAGTTCATGCTCGACCGCCACGCCGACGAGCATGGCTACGAGGAGCTGTGGGTTCCCACGCTGCTGAAGGACGCGTCGCTCTTCGGCACGGGTCAGCTGCCGAAGTTTGCGCGCGATTCGTTTCGCATCGCGAAGGACGAGGAGTGGGCTTCGCAGAACGAAGCGAGTCACGACCTCTACCTCTGCCCCACGGCGGAGGTGCCCGTGACGAACACGCTCGCCGACACGATCGTGGAAGCCGCCTCGCTGCCGATCGCCTACGCGGCGTACTCGGCGTGCTTTCGCAGCGAGGCCGGAAGCTACGGGCGCGACACGCGCGGGCTTATTCGTCAGCACCAGTTCGACAAGGTCGAGCTCGTGCGATTTGCGGCGCCCGAAGACGCGATGGCGCAGCATGCCCTATTGACCGAGCACGCCGAGAAGATCCTTCAAGCCCTCGAGCTTCACTACCAGGTGGTCGAACTCTGCACCGGCGATTTGGGCTTTGGCGCGCAGAAGTGTTTCGATTTGGAAGTGTGGCTTCCCGGGCAGAATGCGTACCGAGAGATCTCCAGCTGCTCATGGTTCGGCGACTTTCAGGCGCGCCGCATGAAGGCGCGCTACCGGCCCGAGTCGGACGGGAAGAAGAAAGTGAAGCCCAAGCTGCTGCACACGATCAACGGCTCGGGTCTGGCGATCGGTCGCACGCTCGTCGCGCTCCTGGAGCAGAAGCAGCGCCAGGATGGGAGCGTCGTGATTCCTGAAGCGCTGCGTCCCTACGTGGGCGGCCGCGCGCTCATCGAGGCCCGTTGAGCTTGAAGCGATGAGCGCCAACCTCTTCGAGCTTCGAGGCATCGAGAAGTCCTTCGATGGCCTAAGCGTCCTGAAGGGCGTGGACCTCGACATTCATTGCCAAGAGGTACTCACGCTCATCGGTCTCTCGGGCTCGGGCAAGAGCGTGCTGCTCAAGATGCTCATCGGTTTGATCCGTCCGGACGCGGGCACGATCCGCTTCGACGGCGAGCGCGTTGAGACGCTTTCCGAGAAGGAGTGGTTTGCCGTGCGCAAGCGGGTCGGTATTTCGTTTCAGGAGCCGGCGCTCTTCGATTCGATGAGCGTTGAAGACAACGTCGCCTACGGCCTTCGCGAGCACGACCAGCTCGCCGGCGGCGAGCTGACCACGCGCGTCAGCGATTCGCTCACGCAGGTGGGCCTGCCGGGCATCGAAGCGATGGCGCCGGCGAGCCTTTCCGGCGGCATGCGCAAGCGCGTGGGCATCGCCCGCGCCGTGGCCATGCGGCCCGAAGCGCTCATCTACGACGAGCCCACCGAAGGCCTCGATCCGATCAACGTCACGCGCGTCAGCAACCTGATGCTCGGCCTGCGTTCGGCCCTCGACATCACGACGATCGTGGCCACGCACAACATGAAGGCCGCCTTCGACACGAGCGACCGCATCGCCTTTTTACACGAGGGCAAGATCGCCTGCGCCGGCTCGCCCGACGCCCTGATCGCGAAGCATCCGCAAGCCATGGCGAGCTTTGTGGAAAAGGCGACCTTTCGCATTCCTGAGTAGCGACGCCGAAGACGCCCTCATCCGGCCGTCTCCAACCGCCTTGGGTGGACCCCCGCGGTTCTTTGGCTCTGCTAGCCCCTGCGACCGGCGTATACTGGCGTGATGGAGCGGCTCGAAGGTCGGGTGGGCGTAATTGGCGATGCGCACGCGCTCGACGATCGCCTGGAGCGCGCCGTGGAAACGCTGCGCGCTTGGGGCGCGCAAACGCTCCTTCAGGTCGGCGACATCGTCGACGGTCCGGGCGACGCGGACCGAACGGTTTCGCTGCTCGAGCAAGCGGATGTGGTCGCCATTGCCGGCAACCATGAGCGCTGGTTTCTCGAAGGCATCGGCCGGGAAAAGCCGGACCGTACGCAGAACCTAAACGATGCCGCGCGCGCTTACCTTGAGGCGCTACCCACCACGCGTCGCTTCACGACGCCGCTCGGCGGTCTCTTGCTCTGCCACGGCGTCGGCGAAAACGACATGGACATGCTCAAGTCGGATACGCGCGGCTTTGCGCTGCGCGCCATCGAAGAGCTTTGGGAGCTGATCGACGATCCGGACCTGCAGCTCATGGTCGCCGGCCACACGCACGAGCGCATGGTGCGCCACTTCGACGGCCTTACGGCCATCAACGCCGGCACCCTTCACGACACGGGGCCCGGCGGCATCGTCGGCATCGACTTCGACGAAGCCCAGCTCCACTGCTGGGACTGGGCGGGTGACGCGTTCGCCGTCGGGGCCCCGTTGAGCCTCATACGGGCGTAGCGGAGCGTCGACGGGGCGCCGTCTCGTTAGGCAATCGGCCGGTGGGCAACCGGCGGGGGAGAGGGGCTTTACCCGCCGGACGCGGTTGAAGCTGCTGTGGACGCGCTCGCCGTGCTCGCGGTCCACGCCGCCGCCTACGGCGTCGGGCTTCAAAGCGTCCTCTGGGTAAAGCCCCTCTCCCCCGCCTTCGTGTGCCGTCGAACGGGCGA
>JBCCRV010000702.1:0-3961 GCA_039201085.1 Myxococcota bacterium
CGACCCAGAGCACATCGCTCTGGCGCGGGCTAAAGCGCGGCGCCTCAGCACCGAAGCGCGCGATGTCGTAGCGAGGCGAGGCAACGGCGAAGAACTCCATGCCGCAGCACGCCGTCGCGAACGGGTACTGGAAGAGCGAATAGCGACGAGCCCACGCGAGGAGCGCCTCGAACTTCGTGGTGAAAAAGCTCTCGCCGCTGGCGCCGCCGACAACCTTCAGTTCTCCCATTCGAGGGCTCCTTTCTTCCACGCATACACGAGCGTGATCGTCAGCACGCCAAGGAAGCTCACCATCTCCACGAAGCCAAGCCATCCAAGGTCGCGAAAGAGCCCGCCCCAGGGGTAAAGAAAGACCGCTTCGATATCGAAGACCACGAAGAGAATCGCTGTGAGGTAGAACTTCACGCTGAGTCGAAGATGGTTCGCACCGGTGGTGTTTGAACCGGACTCGTACGGAAGCAGTTTCTCGGCGGTGGGCTTCTTGGGCCCGGCCAACGTGGTGATCGTGAAGAGCAACAGCGCGACGGCCGTTGCCACACCGATCATCAAGAACGCCGGCAAGTACTCGCTAAACATGGGTTCTCCGATTGAAGCGGAAAACACTCCCTGAACATAGGGATTTTACTGTGTTTCCTGGTCGCTGTGTAGCGTTGACGGAAGATCCTGTCAACGAGCCCTTCAGCCGCGTTCGCCGTGGTCGTTTTCCCCGTTCATGGCGAGGATTTACGCGCTCCTGGTCCCGGCGCTTGCACTGGTGCCAAACCTGGCGGCCGCATGGCAAACCAAGAGCACCGAGAGCGGTGACACGGTGCGCTGGGACGCCCCGATCGTTCGCATGACCCTCAGCGATTCCATGAGGCAAAACGCCACCGCGGTACAGGAGGCGGCAGCCATCTGGAGCGCGGGAAGCGCCGCGCCCGTGCTGTCGCTCTCGGAGAACCGAAGCGTATCGCCCCAGACGGACGACGGGATCAACGGTGTCTACATCGCGGAAGGCTGGGACCACGGCGATCGCGTGGCCGTCACGCTTTCTACATTCGGCTCGGGTGGTATCATGGTTGACGCCGATGTGCTGCTCAACCCCGCGCATTTTGGTCCAGGCGGTGACGGCGCGTATGACGTGGCGCGAACGCTCGGCCACGAGTTCGGTCATGTCCTTGGCTTGGGCGAGAGCGAGGATCCAGGCTCGCTCATGTGGCCCGAAATCCCCCGCGATGCACTTCCCACGGCCCTTTCTCTCGACGACGAAGCAGGGCTAAGCGCGGTCTACGGCCGCGGCCCGAACCTCGCGCTCTGCGGCACGTCGTCGGGCGGAAGCTGGGCGGCGGCCTGGCTGCCCGTCGTCTTCGTGCTGCTCGTGATGTCTCGCCCGCGCTAGCGCCCCGGGAACGCTGTGAGAGCCCGGGGGGCTCGTAGCGAGGAGGCCATGCGTGTGCCATGGTCGCCCGCGCATGAGCATTTCGAACGCAAAACGCGTCGCCGGCGCCCTCGCACTTTGGCTGATCGCCAGCACGGCTAGCGCTCAGGAAGAGAGTGGCGTCCAGTCGGCCCTTGACGCCTTCGATGCGGCCTTCGGCCAATACGTTGTCGGTCCCCTCGCCGCGGTCTTCTTCTTCGATCTCGCGTTCTTCACGGACGCCGTTCAGCTGCCGATGATCGTCGTTTGGCTCGTGGTCGGCGCCGTGTTCTTCACGTTTCGCTACCAATTTCCCAACGTGCGCGCGCTCGGCCACGCCATCGCGGTGGTGCGCGGAAAGTACGACGACGAAGATGAAGAGGGCGAGGTCAGCCACTTTCAAGCGCTGAGCTCGGCCCTGAGCGCCACCGTCGGCCTCGGCAACATCGCCGGCGTGGCCGTCGCCGTTGGCCAAGGCGGACCGGGCGCGGTGTTTTGGATGGTGGTCGCGGCCTTCTTCGGCATGTGTTCGAAGTTCAGCGAATGCACGCTCGGCCAGATGTACCGAACGGTCGACGAAAACGGCAACGTTTCCGGCGGGCCGATGCGCTACCTCGCCAAAGGCCTCGAGGAGCGCGGCATGGCCGGCTTCGGAAAGTTCCTTTCGGTCTTCTTCGCCATCCTCTGCATCGGCGGCAGCTTCGGCGGCGGCAACATGTTTCAGGCAAACCAGAGCTACGCGCAGCTCGCGAGCGTCATTCCGTCCCTCGACTCCGGAGTCGGTAGCGTGGCTTACGGCGTCGGCCTCGCCGTCCTCGTTGGCGTCGTCATCATCGGCGGCATCAAGCGAATCGGCGCCGTCGCGGGAGTGATCGTACCGATCATGTGCGGCGTGTATGTGCTCGCTGGCGTCGCCGTGCTCGTGATGAACGCGGGGGAGGTTGGCGCGGCCTTTGGCAAGATCGTAAGCGAGGCGTTTACGCCCAGTGCCGTGAGCGGCGGCGCCCTCGGCGTGCTCATCATTGGCTTTCAGCGCGCGGCCTTCTCGAACGAGGCCGGCGTTGGAAGCGCGTCGATCGCCCACTCGGCCGCGACGACCGCCGAGCCCGTGCGCGAAGGCATCGTGGCGCTGCTCGAGCCCTTTGTGGACACGATCATCGTTTGCACGATGACGGGGCTTGTTGTCGTCGTAACCGGCGCGTACGCCACGCCGGGCGTGGAAGGCGTGGAGATGACCAGTCAGGCCTTCGACTCGGTCATTCCCAACTTCCGTTATGTGCTCAGCTTCGCCGTGTTCATGTTTGCCTTCAGCACGATGATCTCGTGGAGCTACTACGGCGAACGCTGCTGGACCTTTCTCTTCGGTACGGGCAAGTCGATGGTCTACCGCGGGATCTTCCTGCTCTTCGTCGTCATCGGCAGCGTCATCAAGCTTGGCAGCGTCATCGACTTCAGCGATCTGATGATCCTCGGCATGGCCTTCCCGAACATTCTCGGGATGTACTTTCTAAGCGGGAAGGTGAAGGCCGCCTTCGACGACTACTGGAAGCGCTTTCACAGCGCGCCAGAGAAGTTCTAACGCCGCTCGCAACACCGGTTGAACTGACGTTCGACCACGACGTTGGACCTCAAAAACGGAGCGTGAGCGTCGTCGGTCCGCACACCGTTGGAACGCCACTGCGGCTTCGCGCTGTAGGGGCGAGGGACACGGGCGGACCGGCATGACTTACGCTCCCAGAACACCTACTGGTCAAGGCAAGCAGGTCCTTGGCAGAGGGCGCCACGTTCGGCACCACCGTCAACGTTGCAACAGACTCCCCAAAATAGGACAATCTGCCGTGCGGGTTGCCCTCCCCCGTATTCGCGCCGACAGGAGTCCCCATCGAGCCATTGTTCGCTCTTCCACGCTACTCGTTGCCGGTGGCCCGGCACTTGGGCGAGGCTCCGTCGTGAGCGAGATGATGCGCTGCCCGCACTGCGGCGAAGAGCATCCGATCGCGTGGACGCACTGCCCAAACACGGGTCTGGCCCTTCATGACGGCGTCGCAATGGTAGGCCGAGTGCTCGCCGGTCGGTACCGCATCACGGCGTCCGTCGGCCACGGCGGTATGGGCGCGGTCTTTCGGGCGGAGCACATCAAGCTTGGGCGCGTGGTCGCCGTGAAGCGTTTACGCGCGGAGCTTGCGCGGGATGCGCAGGCCGTCGAACGCTTTCAGCGCGAAGCGCGGGCTGCCGCGGCTACCGGCCACCACCGCATCGTGGACGTGGTCGACGTTGGCTTCGACGACGACGGACAGCCCTTCCTCGCCATGGAGTTTCTCACGGGCGAGTCGCTGCGCGACCGACTGCGATCGGGCCCGCTCACGCCCCGGGAAACGGCCGAACTCGCCGTGCAGTGCCTGGACGGCCTTCACGCGGTACACGACGCGGGCGTGCTTCATCGCGATCTCAAACCGGCCAACGTCTTTCTCACGGAAGACGGCGTAAAGCTGCTCGACTTCGGCGTCTCGAAGTTCCTTCGCTCGCCCAATACCAGTACGCCCACCAGCATCACGGGTTCCGGCG
>JBCCRV010000703.1:0-3955 GCA_039201085.1 Myxococcota bacterium
CGTCGTGGGCGATGGCGGTTTGGAAATGGCCCTCGGCGAACTTGGCACCGCGCGCGACGAAGGCTTGCCCGTTGTGATCGCCGTGGCCGACGTTGGTGAGGCCTCGGGCGCGCTGTTTCTTTTCGATGAGCGCGAGGCTTCGGTCGTCGACCACGGCGATCACAACGGGCAAGCCTTCGTCGCGCGCGGTGCCAAGTTCGCCGAGGGCCATTTCCAAACCGCCATCGCCCACGACGGCGAGCACGGACGTATCCGGAGCAGCTAGCTTCGCGCCGATGGCCAGCGGCACGGCGCAGGCCATCGTGCACGAACCGTTGCTTTGGTAGAGGCGGCGAGGCGACGAAAAGCGCCATTGCTCGCAGAGAAGAATGCGGTGGGCGCCCGTATCGACGGTGACGATCGCATCGTCTGGCGTGCCGTCCTCCAGGGCGCGGAGGAGCGTCGCCGGCCCCCAGCCGGTCTCCGGCGTCAAGCGCCGCTGAACTTCCTGGCGTGCGCGCACCGGCGCGTCGCCCCACTCGCTTGGCGGCGTGAGATCACCCAGGAGCGAACGAAGGATCGCTCCTGGCTCGCCCACGATTCGATGGTCCGCGCCGTACATGGCGTGCTGACCCGCTTCGCGCGTGACCTCGATCACCGCCTGATGGTCCTGAAAGGCGTGGCGCCAGCGGTGGCGCACTTCGATCGGATCGAAGCCGGCGAGCAGCACGGCATCGGCTTCGTGCAGCAGTTCGAGCGCCACCGAATCGACGCGTTCCGAAAGGCCCACAGCGGCCACCGAAGGCAGGCGATGCTCGTCGACGATGCCCTTGCCTTCGTAGCTCGTGAGCACGGGCCAGCCGAGCGCTTCCATGCGCTGGCGAAACACCTCGGCGCCTTCGCCCAGGAGCAGCTCGAGGCCGGCAAGGGCGATGGGCCTTTGGGCCTTCGCCAGCGCTTCCGCCGCGGGCGATGGATGCGCCAGGCCGGTGAGCGACTGCACCGACGCGGGCTCGCGATGGCTCATCGCAACGTCCTGACTCGTGGCGGATAGATCGGCCACGTCCACCGGGAGCTCGACGTGCACGGCGCCGGGCACGCCCCCCTTGGCCAGATCGATGGCGCGCGCGATCACGTCAGCGACGTTCTGTGCGCCGACCTCAAAGGCGCCCTTCACAAGCGGGCGAAGGAGCGCCTGGTGATCGTAGATCTGGTGGGTGTAGGTTCCGCGGTCACTCACGGACGCGCAGCCGGTGAGCACGATGAGCGGACGGCGCGACTGCTGGGCGTGGCTGGCGACGTTGACGGCGTTCGCGACACCTGGCCCGAGCGTCGCTACGAGCAGGCCAAGGTCTCCGCTCGTGCGCTGAATGCCCTCGGCCATGAAGCCGCCGGACGTTTCGTGACGGCAGAGCACGAAGCGTACGCCCGCGGCGTGGAGCGCGTCGACCATGGTGAGCACTTCGCCGCCGGGCACGCCGAAGGCAAAGCGCGTTTCACGCGCCAGGGCGCGCGCGAGCACATCGGCCACCCGTTCATTCGACGACGCCATCACGCCTCCACTTTTCGATCGCGCTGGAGGTTTCGCCCAGCTCTTTGAGCACTTCGTTCGTATGCTCGCCGCGCAAGGGCGGCGGACGGCGGTAGCGCACCGGCGTCGCCGACAGGTTGAGCGGGTTGCCAAGGAGCTTCACCTCGCCGTACGCATGCGCCATCGAAATGACCATCCCGCGGGCCTTCGTTTGCGGCTCGTCAAAGACCGCCGGCAAATCGTTGACGGGACCGCAGGGAACGCCCGCCGCCACAAGCGCGTCGATCCAGTCGTCCGTCGTGCGCGTCTTCGTCACGGCGACGATGGCGGCGATGAGCGCGTCCCGGTGCCGAAGCCGGTCGGCGTTCGTTAGGAAACGTTCGTCTTCGTGAAGGGCTTCGCCGAGCGCAGCGCAGAGGGCCTGGAACTGACCGTCGTTTCCGACGGCGATGACCACGTGACCGTCGGAGGTTTCGAACACCTGGTAGGGAACGATGTTCGGGTGCGCGTTCCCATAGCGCTTCGGTGCGTTGCCGCTGACGAGCGTGTTCGTGGCTGCGTTGATGAGCCACGCGACGGTCGCGTCGTAGAGGGCGAGGTCGACATGTTGGCCCTCGCCCGTACGCTCCGCGTGGCGGAGGGCAGCGAGCACGGCGCTGGTTGCGTACATGCCGCACATCACGTCGCCAATGCCCACGCCGACCTTAACGGGCTCGCCCGCCGGTTCGCCCGTGAGGCTCATCGTGCCGGCCATGGCCTGGGCGAGAAAGTCGTAGCCCGGCTGGTCCTTGCGTGGGCCCGTGCGGCCAAAGCCGCTGATCGAGCAGTAGACGAGGTGCGGCGCTTCGTCGCGTAGATCCTCGTAGCCGAGGCCGTACTTTTCCAACGACCCGGTGCGGTAGTTCTCGACAAGCACGTGGCACTTCTTGGCCATGCGACGAATGAGGGCGGAGCCTTCGCCACTTCGAAAGTCGACGGCAATCGACCGCTTATTGCGGTTGGCGCAGAGGTAGTAGGCGCTTTCGTCACTGTCCGTTCCATCAGCCTTCTTGACGAAGGGCGGGCCCCAGCGGCGCGTGTCGTCGCCGTGGCCAGGCCGCTCGACCTTGATGACATCGGCGCCGAGATCGCCCAGCAGCTGGGTGCACGTTGGACCCGCCAGAATGCGGCTCAGGTCGAGCACGCGTACACCCGCCAGCGATCCCTTCACCCGCCCTTCCGTCCTTCCGTTCCGCTCATTTGCGGGCCGTTTAGCTCGTTCAGCTTCGGCGCCTTTCGCTCTCGGTTCCAGGCTTTGAGCCGATTCCAGCCCAGGCCGACGAAGCAAGCGACCACCACCATGCTGGCGGCGGCAAACATCGTTTGGCCGAAGGAGAGCGTGCGGCCGATCGTGGAGCCGAGGCCAATGCCGGCGCCATAGAGCACCATCAGGTGAAACCAGTAGAGCATGAGGCTTTCGCCCGCGAGCTTCTGAAGGAACTTGGGCAGCGCGCGAACGCGCAGCCCGATCAAGCTGAGCACCACCACCACGGCCACCACCGAGGCGAGCTTGAGGAGCACGAAGCTCGGCACGGCGTGGGACGTCGTCGACTCGCTCACGAAGGTGAAGGGCACGCCGCGCGCAATGCCCCAAGCGGCAAAGAGCGCAACGGCGAGCGCGAAGAGCCGGGGCGGCGGCGTACGTGCATCGGTGCGGGCGCCCTGGGGCGCAACGAACGCACTTGCCGCCACGCCGGCGAACACAAAGCCGCTCCATGGAAAGAGCGGGAAGAGCGAGCCGCCCTTGTGGCTGAGATAGTTGAGGAACGGGCGGGCCCAGCCGGAGGGCTCGACCGAATCGGCGAGGGGCGCCAGAAAGAAGAACGTCAGCGAGAGACACGCCGCAGCGACGACGACGGTGCGCGCCCGCTTCGCGAAGTGCGCAATGATCTGCACGACGGCGATCGACACGCCGATGCACTGCAGCACGTCCGCGATCATAAACGCGTGAATCGACGCCTCGGCCCGTGCCGGATCGCTGCTCCACGCTTCGGCGGGGAAGTGCATCGAGTAGCCCAGAAAGATGAGCCACGCGATGCGACGCCAGCGCTTCGCCGGACGTCCAGGCGTCGCCTTCCATTTCGCAAGATCGCCAAGGGTGCTGAGCGTGAATGCGATGCCCGCAGCGAACAAAAAGCCCACGCTCACGAGGCCTCGCTGCCAGCTCCAGGTGGAGAAGATCGGCCCCTGGCGGAGCTCCTGCGCGAGGAGCGCGTCGATCGTATGGCCGTGAAGCATTTGAAATGACGCAAGCAGACGCAGCAGGTCCACGAAGATAACCCGGCTGACCTTGCGCTTCTTTGCGGGAGCGGCGCTGCCTTCGATGGCCGACGCGTTCATAGGCGTGGAGCTACGCGACTTTCCGTTCGGCGCAAGGGGTCCATGACTTGCTAGAGCTCATCCCGA
>JBCCRV010000704.1:0-3954 GCA_039201085.1 Myxococcota bacterium
GCCAGGCAGGACTGCACCCGCCGTTTTCGCAGAGCTGGCAGGCCTCGTCGCAGACGATCGACTCGCAGAGGTCCGAACAGCGGCCACCGATGCAGGTTTGACCGGTCGGGCACACGATATCGTCGCATGCGCCGACGCACTCGCCGGCGGAGCATCGCTCACCGAGGCCACACTCGACGTCCTCACAACCGTCGTCGATGCACCGGCCTTCGTCCGTGCAGGTTTGGCCGGGCGGGCAACCAAACTCAAAGCACACATCGAGGCAGTTGCCCAAGTCGCAGATTTCCAAGCCGCCGCAGAGATCGCCGCCTTCGTCGACGTTGCCGTCGCAGTCGTTGTCGAGGTTGTCGCAGACCTCGTCCGTTGAGGGCGTGATCGAGCGGCACTCCGTCCCGCTTCCTACGCACGCCGTACGGCCTTCGGCGCAGGCGCCGAGTTCGCCGGTCTCGCATGCTTCGCCAGCGTCCGGACAGGTCACCGTGCCGCGACGAATCTGAAAGCGCCAAACGCCCGTCTCGCCCACGTTCGAGCCGGTGCAAAGGGACTCGGCGATGCCTGGCTCGCGGCTGCCGGGGATCTCGACGAAGTCTCGGCTGTTGCCCGCGTCAAAGCCCGCCTGAGCTTCCGTACCGCCGAAGCCGCCCGTGCCGCCCGAAGCGTCACCCGTTTCCCATTCGCAGCGGTTGTATCGAAACTCCACGTCGAAATCGCCCAAGCCGCCGCAGCCGTTGTCGGCCTGCGTGATGATGAGCTGGAAGTTCATGCGCAGGTCGACGCTGCACAGGAAGTAACCAACCTGGTGCCAGGTCACGACGAAGCGTCCGGGCTCGCCAAACCACCACACGCCATTTTCGGAAGGGTTCCGGCACGGATCAGAGCCGGAGACGGAAGAACAGTTGTCCGGGTCGCGAATGTCGACGTCGGCCCAGTAGGGCGCGATCATTGGCCGGTTAGCCACCGGAAACGCGTTCGGCGTGAACGTCGAGAGCGAGTCACTGAATGAGATGTTGCCGTTCGTGTTGACGAACACGCTTCGGTGGGTTCGATCGAAGAACTGCAGACCGGAAGGGAACCACGGCGTGATGTCGATTTCTGCGGACGATCCATCATCGTTCGGTGCTAGGCAGGCCTCGCCGAAATCAACGGCGCCACCAAGTCCGGAAAGAAGCCCTGCTTGGGCTTCGGCGCGGCCGGCCATCGCAGCAAGCGCGCCAAGAATGCAAAGAGTGCGAATCCTCATGACCTCACGTTATGAAACAGCCCGGTGGCAAATGCGAGTCGGGAGCCATGTTTTTTGACGCACCGCAACTTCGTCGCGCTACCGCGGTGTTGGGGGCGGTAAGCGTTTGACCGGTTTTCTGGACTAGAATTTTCCGGTGACGGACAGGAACGTCATTTTGTCGTTCGTTTCGCGCAGGCGCGATGAAAGGATTTTTACGAAATTCCACAGAATTTCGTAGGCGAGATCCTTGTGCAGAAAGAGCAGATCTTCGAGCGCATCCTTGCTGATCACCAGCAGCCTGCAGCGTTCGTGCACGCGGGCGTCCGCGCTCCGCGGTGTCTCATCGATGAGGGCCATTTCGCCAAACGCATCACCAGGCCCGAGCACCGCAAGGGCCTCCTCGCCCATGCCGCTCACCTCGCGTGAAATTCGAATCTTACCCTCGAGAATAAGGTAGAGCGCGCGGCCCACATCGCCTTCGTGAAAGACCACGTCGCCGAGCCGGTGACTCTCTTCGCTGGCGATCGCAGCGATCTCACGGAGTCCAGCGGGAGCGATCCCACGAAAGAGGTGAATGCTCGCCAATGCATCCAGGGCCTGCCGAGGAATCTCCTCCACGGGGTGGACCGTACCAAATGGACGTCAAGGGGGGGCAGAATCCTCCTTTCCTGCCGTTTCTTTTACGCAGCGGCATTCCTGCCGCCGCCCTGACGGGTCGCATGAATCACCAATTTCGATACGAGTCAGCGCCAGACGGATGTCCGCATTCGGTGGCGTTGACGTCGGACGACGGCTCCTCATAGGGTGGAGCGCTAAGGCGGAGGGGAAACTTGAGTCAGTTCCAGTGGATGGAGGGGGTGGAGGAGTGTTTCCGGCTCGACCCCGTTCGGTCGTATGCGTCGCGGGGAGCTTCAGGCGTGGCAGAATGCGCCGGGGCTACGGGCTGGCGACTCGAACGCGCCGACGAACCCGTCCTCGACTCTGGAGCTGTCGAGGGAGCGCCCACGGTCTCGCTGCCGCTCCGGCAGCGGCGCGGTACGGCCGGTACGCTGCATCTTTACGTCGAGGGCGAACTCGATGAGTCCGCTTTGCGCATCGTGCGCTTTGCCGCCCGGTGCTTCGCGCGCGGATTGGACTACGCGTCACGTTTGGCGCAAGAGGGTGGCCGCCGTCAGGCGCCTGACCTCGGTGCCGCCCTCGCCAACTCGCCCCTGACGCCGCGGGAGCAGTACATCGTGGAGCTCCTCGTGTCGGGAAAGAGTACGCGTCAGATCGCGGCCGACGCCGGCCTCACCGTATCGACCGTCAACACGTACCTGAAGCGCGTGTTTGCCAAGCTCGGGGTGCACTCGCGCGTCGAGCTTATCGCGCGTGTCGCGGGCACGGCTTCCGGTACGCCGTGATCGACTAGGGCTGCTCGGTCATTGCGCGCCGATCCCGGTACACAGCGCGCGCCATCGGAGGACTGCCTGCGCCGCCAGGGCGTGTTCACATGCCCTAAGCGTCCCGCCTCCAATCGCCGCTGCGCCCGCCGGACTTCGCTTCGAGCTGGATCGGGCCGATGATCATGCTGCGATCGATCGCCTTGAGCATGTCGTAGATGGTGAGCGCGGTAACGCTGACGGCGGTGAGCGCCTCCATCTCTACACCCGTCGCTTCGCGGCACACGACCGTCGCCTCGATGCGAAGGCCGTCTGAGACGGGTTCGATGGCGATGTCGACGCCGTCGAGGACCAGCGCATGGCAGAGGGGAATCAAGTCGGACGTTCGCTTCGTTGCCTGAATGCCGGCTATGCGCGCCACGGCGAGAACGTCGCCCTTGGCGTTGGGCTCCGCGAGCCGCGCGAGCGTCGCGCTTCCCATTTTCACCTTTCCCGAAGCGGTGGCGCGGCGCCGCGTCGGGGTCTTTTCGGAGATGTCCACCATGCGCGCGTGTCCACGGTCATTGAGGTGGGTCAGCTTTGGGTTGTCGGCCATCGCGCGTATCTTGACGCGACGCGGGCGCAATGCGAGCAGAGAAGGCGTGGGCCGCAGCGGACAAGGAGCGGGACGGGGGCTCATCGCCATCGCAGGCGCGAAGGTGTGGTTCATCCTGACGGGCTTCGCGATCAAGTTCTCCTTGCCGCACCTCTTTGGCTCGCCCGCGAGCTTTGGTCTCTACGAGAGTGCCATGGGCGCGGTCTCCATGATCAATATGGTGATGATCGCGTCGACGATTCAGACCGTGTCGAAGTTTGTTTCCGAGTCGCCGGACGATGCGCCCGCGCTTCTGCGCCAATCGCTCAAGCTTCAGCTGGCCTTGGGGGCGAGCCTTGCAGCGGCGTTCTTCGTGCTCGCCCCCACGCTCGCGGGTGTGCTGCGCGATCCCGCGCTCACGCCGCTCTTTCGCGTCGCGGCGGTGGTCTTGCTTTGCTACGCGCTCTACGCCGCGCTCGTCGGTGGGCTGAATGGCCAGCAGCAGTTTGGCGCCCAGGCAGGGCTCGACGCGACCTTCTCGCTCTTTCGAAGCACGGGGATCATCGGCGGCGCGGCCTTGGGCGCGGGCGCCGTCGGTGCCCTTGGCGGCTTTGCCGGCGCCGCCCTCGCGATCCTGCTCGTGGCGCTGTTCGTTTCGCGCAAAAGCCTGCGACGCAAGGACGGCAAGGCGCTCCCGCTTGGGCGATGGCTGGCCTTTCTGGCGCCGATTTGGGCGTACCAGCTGGCGCTGAACGGCTGCTTTCAGATCGACGGGC
>JBCCRV010000705.1:0-3944 GCA_039201085.1 Myxococcota bacterium
CACCTGCTTGATCTGCGGCGGCGACGGCCAGACCTTCTGCGGGTCCTCGTCGCGCCCAACCTGCAACGACGGCCATCGCTACGACTCGCGCAGCGGGACGTGTATCGCCGAGTAGCCTACCGCTTCCCGGAGCCGCCAACTCCCTCGTCGGAGGCTTGCTCCTTCGCCAAGGGATGGGCCTTGTCATAGACCTCCATGAGCCGGTCGATGCTCACCTGTGTGTAGCGCTGCGTCGTCGATAGGCTGGCGTGGCCCAGGAGCTCCTGAATCGAGCGAAGGTCAGCGCCGCCGTCGAGCAGGTGGGTCGCGCAGGTGTGGCGCATCGCGTGCGGATGCAGGTCCGTACGCCCCGCGCCGAGCTGGCCGTAGCGGCGCACGATGTTCTGGCATTGCCGCACCGTGAGGTCGGTGCCGTAGCGGCCTACGAAGAGCGAGTCGCTTTGAAGCGGGCGCTTCTTCGCGCGTAGCGTGCCGCGCACCGGTAGGTAGGCTTCAAGGGCGTCGAGGGCGCCTTCACCCAACGGAACGACGCGCTCCTTCGAGCCCTTGCCCATCACGCGAAGTTCCCGGCGCCCCAGGTCCAGACGGGCGAGGGTCAGCCCCGCGAGCTCGCCCACCCGCAGACCGCCGCCGTAGAGGAGCTCGAGCATGGCGGCGTCGCGAAGACGCAGCGCCGGCGCTCGCTGCCCGTCGGCCTTTGGCGCCTCGACGACACGAAGCGCATCCTCGACGCTCAAAAAGCGCGGAAGCGCCTGGGCGCGCTTGGGTGAGCGCAGGGACGACGCCGGGTTGTGCGTCAACGCCCCCCGGCGGCGCAGGAAGCGAAAGAACGAGCGGTAGGTGGAAAGGCGCCGGGCGATCGAACTCGGCGAAAGTCGCCCAAAGCAGCTCGCGAGGTAGGCCCGAAGATCCGCCGTTGCCACGTCCGATGCGCTCGTGCCGTCTTCAAGAAACGCCTCGAGGTCCGCGAGGTCGCGCGCATAGGCGCGGCAGGTGGCGTCGCTCAAGCGGCGCTGAAGCCTGGCGTGCTCAATGAACGCCTCCGCGGCCTCGCCGAATGCCGTGGACCCGTCGAGACGGGTCTTTGCTGCGCGCGCCACGGATTCACGCTAGCAGCCTCGGGCCACAAAGCAGAACTTCTAGCCCATGACAGTCACGCCGGTGGCGGCGATGCCAGCGCTTCGCCCTTTGGCGCGCGCCACTCGGCGAGATGGGCGAGGGCACGCTCCGAAAGCTTCTCGCGGCGCTCGCGCTTTCCGATCTTGCGTCGCTTGCCTTTCGCGGTGGTTTCCACGCGCGGAAGGTCGTCGTCGATCATGTTCCAGGTAACGTTCGAAGGCTGAAAATCTTCGCGCGCCGTCCCGAGGTAGCGATAGAGCCCGCCCAGGGCCGTGGTCGGCGGCGGCGGCGTGATCGGCGTGCCGGCCAACCGCGCGCCGAGCAGCTGTCCGACCAAGAGGCCGCAGGCCGCGCTCTCGATGTAGCCCTCGACGCCGCTCACCTGCCCCGCGAGGTGCACGCCGGGACGCGCCTTCAGTTCGACGAGTGGGCCCGTCACCTCCGGAGCGTTGACGAACGTGTTCCGGTGCACGCTGCCGAGCCGCTCAAACTCGGCGTTTTCCAAACCGGGGATCATGCGGATGACGCGCTTTTGTTCGCCGTGCTTCATCCGCGTTTGAAAGCCGACGAGGTTGTAGGCACTGGCCGCCGCGTTTTCCTGTCGGAGCTGCACGACCGCGTGCGGCCGATGGCCTGTCCGAGGGTCCCGTAAGCCCACCGGTTTCATCGGCCCGTAGCGCAGCGTTTCCGGTCCGCGCTCCGCCATCACCTCGACGGGCAAGCAGCCCTCAAAGTAGCGAACCTCTTCAAACTCGCGGGGCACGACCTTTTCCGCTTCCAACACGGCGTTCAGAAAGCGGGCGTACTCCTCTTCGTTCATCGGGCAGTTACCGTAGGCCGCGTCGTCGCCCTTGTCGTAGCGCGACGCTTTGAAGACCACGTCCCAGTTGATCGAGTCGGCGCTGACCACCGGCGCAATGGCGTCGTAGTAGGCGAGGTGCTCCTGGCCGATGGCCGCCGCAAGATCGGCCGCGAGCGCGTCGCCCGTGAGCGGGCCGGTGGCCAGCACGACGGGCGCACGCGGTGACGCTTTCGGAAGCGCGCGCACTTCTTCGCACACCACCTCGATGTTCGCGTGGCCGTGCAGGCCTTCCGTGACGGCGCGGCCAAAAATCTCGCGATCGACGGCGAAGGCGCCGCCGGCAGGAACGCGCGCGCCCTGCGCGCACGCCATGATGAACGAACCGCTTCGCGCCATCTCCTCCTTGAGCAGGCCAACGGCGCTCGTCAGCGCCGCTCCGCGAAACGAGTTGCTGCACACCAGTTCGGCGAAGAAATCATGCTGAGCCGCGGGCGTGCGCTTCTTGGGCTTTTGCTCGATGAGCTTCACCCGAACGCCCGCTTCCGCCAGCTGGTAGGCCGCTTCACTGCCGGCCAGGCCGGCGCCGATCACCGTCGCTTTCATGCCGATGGCGTACCGCAGGCAAGGGGCAACGTCGAGCAGCGTCGCACACACCGGTAGCGGCGCTTTCCGATGGCTACGTTCGCACGTAGGCGCCGCTCGACGTTTCTTCTACCAGGCCGCGCAGCGTTAGCGTCAGCAAAATACACTGAACTTCCGACGCCGAAACCCGCGTATGAAGCGCGAGGTCGTCGGCGTACGTGGGCACGGTGCTGAGCGCATCGAACACCGAACGTGCGCGCGGGTCCAGGTCTTCGCAGCCCGGACGGCTGTACACCAAACTGCGCGACGCGCGGGCCCTTGCGCCCTTCGGCAGTGGCGCCTCACCGGGCTGCTCGACATCGCTCCGGCGCGAATCTCCCAACGTCACGTGCTGAGATGCGTCGTCAAATCGGCCGTACTGCGCAGCGTCGTTCAGTGCCGCATTTTGCAGTGATAGCCCATTCTGCGGCGTTTCGCTCAAGGCCAAGTCCGCAGGCCCATAGAGCGGCCGGCCGCGCGCCATGGCCAGCAAACCGCCGCGACCGCGGTGGTTCCACGGGCTCGAAGGCACGTACCAAACGCGCCGACCAAGGCCTTCGGCCGCCCGGGCCGTGGAAAGGGCCCCGCTGCGAATCGGCGCCTGCACAACCACCACATCGTCGCTGAGCGCCGCAATGATCCGATTTCGCGCCAAGTACCGCCACGGTGCGGTATCGCGGTCGTCGTATTCCGAGAGCAGCTGGCCGCGCTCACAAAGCCGCTCAAAATCCCGCGCGTGGCGCGTCGGAGCCGGGCGATGAACGCCCGTCGCAAGCACGGCCCACGAGACGCCACGCGCGTCGAGGGCGCCGCGATGGGCCGCGATATCGATGCCCAGTGCGCCGCCGCTCACCAGCACGGCGCCGCTCCGGGCAACGGCCGCGCCGAGCTCGTAGGCAAAGCGAATGGCGCCCGGGTCGGCCTTTCGTGTGCCGACCACGGCAACGCGGCGCGGCGTGTCCTCGCCCTTTCCGCGCGCGTGCAGCCCCGCAGGCGCTGTACCAGCCAGGTCCGCAAGACGGGGTAAGGAAGCAGCTTGAAGCCAGCGGTCGTTCGGCACGGCGTCTCCTTCGTACGCTACGCACACCGATTGCTTCACTCGCAAGCGAAGGCACGAATCGCCTTCGTCGATCCGCACCAAGCCGAAAGCCCCAGCGGGGAAGAGTGCGTTCCAAGAGCATCCACCTGCTGGCTGCTCCGTACCACCGTCAAAGATGTGGCGAAGACGAGCGAGCGACGGCACAGGATACGCAGTCTTCGACGAACGTTTTTTGACGGCTCGGCAAATGGCAGCGGACCCTTCGGACGTGGGTATTGACCCATGGTTCGTCCTCGTCCCAGCAGCCGCGCTGCTCAGCGTCACTCTATGGCGGCTGGGTGCGCCGGCCCGACGCGCGGCGCG
>JBCCRV010000706.1:0-3941 GCA_039201085.1 Myxococcota bacterium
CGGCGCAACTGCGGGCATACCGAATAGCGTTGACTTCGACGCGTCCGCCGGCGGCGGCGCCACCGGCGGCGAAAGGTCTTCCTGCGTCACACCCGGATCGCCTGCGGTACGGGGCGGCATGCTGGACGGCGCACCCGACACGGGCGTAAACGCTGGCGCACGCTCGCCGGGAGGCTGCGCTGCCGGCCCCTGCCCCGGTGGCGGCTGCACCGCCATCATGCCAAGCATGGTCTTGGGCTTTTCCTTCTTCGGCGCCTCGCGAACGACGGCCGACACGTCAGCCCCGCACGCGCCGCAAAAGCGGCCGACACCTTGGAGGTCCGCACCGCACTGGGGACACCGAGCCATGGGCGTGGAGTCTATCAGCGTTGCCGCTCGAACGGTCGAAAAGGCGGGGATTTCCTAGAAAAACGACGGGGGCGAGATGGCAGAAGACCATTCACCCGCCTGCCGAGCGCCTTTTGAGGCGCGGCGGGCGGATCACTCGATCGTCATCGAGCAGAGCCGCGGTGAGACTCCGCCCGCAGCTCGGCGCAGGCGAACCCTCACTTCGACGAGCCCTGGCGCGTCGGCAAGCTCGACGCTCGTCGCGTCCTGAATCCGTTGAAGGAGCACGCCGGCGACGTCGCGAAGTTCCACATCGATGCCCGCCGCGCTGCCTTCGAGTCGGAGCGTTCGCCACGGAGCCGCGCCAACAACCCATCGAACCTCCCCCTCCCCCGGCGCTTCGTCGGGTGCAAAGATCTCGTCGGCCGTGCCGTAGTTCGCCACGTAGAGTTCGCGTCGGCCGTCACCATCGAAGTCCTCGAACTGAAAGTCGTGCGAGCTGCGAAGAACCGGTCCGTTCGCGAACGGTGCCCCGACGTAGCTGCCGTCGCGCTGACGGAGGAAGAGCGCATTTTCGCGGAGCGCCGGTGACACCTGACCAAAGCCGCTTGTGAGCACATCGGCTCTGCCGTCGAGATCCACGTCAAAGGTCGCCATTGCCAATGTGTCCATCAGTCCGACGTCGTTGAAGGCCAATGAAGACTGAAAGCTCGCACCCCGTCGCTCAAAGAGTGTGTTGGCGCGGCCGCTGCCGCCGTCGCTCGTTCCCACCGCGATGTCCAGATCGCCATCCGCGTCCGCGTCGAACACCAAGCCTTCGAAGCCGCCGGCAACCGGTTCCACCAGCCCTTCCGTCAACACGCCATCGTCGTTCCGTACGATCACGGTGCGCTGCGTGCCGATCAGTACAGCGTCCGGGTCGCCGTCACCGTCCATGTCGCCACTGCGCAGTTCGAAGCGACGACCGGTGGCAGCCGCGATGTCGATGCGCTCCGCCGCCAGGGTGCCTTCGACGTTGCGAAGCAGGTTCACGAACCCCGAATCGGCGGCGCCTGCCACCAAAAGGTCCGTGTCCCCATCGCCGTCGAAGTCGCCACCGGCGGCGCCCCACGTGTCGATGGCACCAAGCCCGCCCGGATCGTCCACCACCCGATAGCTGCCGTCCGGCTGGGCGATGTAGAGCTCGTTGCGCGGATCGGTTTCGAACACCGTATTGGACACGTACACGTCGGCGCGACCGTCGCCCTGAAGATCGAACCACACCATTGCGGCACAGTCTCGGGACACGTCGCCCTGCTGAAAGGCGCGCTCAGCCTCGAAGTTGCCGCGGCCGTCGTTGCGCAGCAGCGCGTTGTCGGTGTTGTTGCGATGGTTGCAGAGGGCGACGTCCAGGTCACCGTCACCGTCGAGATCGCGCGGGTACGCGCGGCGCGTGAACCGGTTGAGCGCGCCAAACTCCAGCGACCGCGCTTCGGGGTACCGCGGGCCAGGGAGTACGAGGCAGTCGTCGCCGTCGCTGGACGCGAACAAGCGTGGCTGGTGCCGCTCGCGGGTCGCCGCGAACACAACATCACCGTCCGCCACCCGAATGGTCACCAGACCGGCGATCGACGGTCCAGCAAGATGGGGCGGAATCGTCTCCTGCGTGACACCGTCGATGCGAAGGTCTGGACGGCCCATTCCGCGACCGACGTAGGTCTCGGGCGCGCCGTCGCCGTCCAGGTCCGCACACGCAAGGGCGCCGACGTTCGACACTGCCGTGAGCGTTTCGGCGCGCCCGAGCTCGAGCGATTCCCCCACCTCGATCGCACGCACTTCGCCTTCGCGCGCGAAGACAAGACGAGAGCCGTCGAAGGCCATTGCGCGAACGGGCCCGAGCATGTCCACGCTGACTTCATCCTGCCCCGCGTAGGTCGCGATGCGGCCATCCTCGTAGCCCACTGCGTACCCCGCGCGCGTTCGCACCACATGCGTCGCTGCAGCCGGGTCGATGACTTGCTCGCTAAAGGTCCCGCTCGCCAAGGAGCGAGTGCCGTCCGGACCGACCACCACCGTATCGATGGCGTCGTCGCCGTTCACGTCGATCCGAACGGCGCCGACGACGCCGCGGACGGGCGCGAGGTCGTCGACGTTTCCGTCGCTGGCGCGCAGCGCGTGGGCGCCGCCCTCGTCGAAGTACAGCACCCGTTCCTCTGCACCCCCTTCGAGGGCAACGGCAGCGCTGGCGGCGACGCCCGTCGCCTGGGCCGTCAAGCGAGGCCCACTGCGTTCGATGGCCCAAAACTCGACGGCTCCCGAATCGTTGAAGACTGCTACTTCGCGGGGCGCTCCACCGCCCAGCTCCACAGCTATCGCAAGGGTGGCCGCCCCCTCAGCACCTACGCCGGAACGAACGATGACGCCGCCCTGCTGAAGTCGAAGCCCATCGCGCTCAAGGAGACGCCACTCGGACGTCGTACGAATCGATCGAGCCTCCGCCCGCGACGCATCCTCGTCGAGCGACCGCTCGGACCCATCGTCGAGCCGGACGCCGGCGTCGTCGAAGCCCACCAAGCCACATCCCGCGAGCGTGACAAAGCCAAACGGGACCAGGCCGAGCGCGACGGAGCCCACCCACCCCAACGCCGCCGGCCTCGCTAGCCCCACGCGCCGCACTCAAGCGCCTTTGCGTACCGGCCAGCCGCATTTCCAACACGAGGCCACCGACGTGCAACGGGCCGCGCGAAGCGACGGCCAGAAGTCGCGCCCCAACCCCGATCCGTCCCCCCCGACGCCGACCGCCGTCGACGCGTGCCAGCCCCTCCTCCGGTGTTGCCCGCGCCTTGATGCATGACCGCCCGGCAAAAGGGTACTCGTGATCGAAGCGCGGCTCACGCACGTTGTCCGCCAGGTCTAAAGGTCCCTAGACCGGTCAGGTGGCCAGCCCGAGCACGTCTTCCATGGTGTAGCGGCCGGGCGCGCGCTTTGCGGCGACGAAGCTCGCTGCGCGCAGGGCGCCGCGGGCAAAGATGGCGCGCTCACCCGCACGGTGCGTGAGTTCGATGCGCTCGCCGGGGCCGGCGAGGATCGCGGTGTGTTCGCCGACGATGGTTCCGCCGCGAACGGCGTGAAGGCCCACGGCGGTGTGCTCGCGCTTGGCCGGCCAGCCGTTTTGAAGGTCATCCTTGGACAAGCCCTTTGCTTCGGCGGCGGCTTCGGCGAGGAAGAGCGCCGTACCGCTGGGGGCGTCGCGTTTTTCGCGGTGGTGCATTTCCACGATCTCGGCGTCGTAGGCGTCGCCGAGGGCCTTCGCCGCCGTGTGCAGCACGTGCTTTAGCACCACCACGCCTTGGCTGAAGTTGGGGGCCCATACGACGGGTGCTTTCTCGGCGAGGGCGCTGAGGAGACGCTCTTCTTCGGGGCCGAGACCGGTCGTTCCGCTGACGAGCGGCGTGCCGCTCTCGGTGGCCGCTCGAAAGATGGCGCCGCAGGCCACCGGCAAGCTGAAGTCGATGACGACGTCGACGTCGGCGAGGTCGAGGGCGCCTTCGGCGTCCTCGATTTGCACGCCGAGGGCGGAGTTGCCGTGAAAGGTGCCGAGATCTTCGCCCTTCGCACGTCGCGCGAAGGCGTTC
>JBCCRV010000707.1:0-3940 GCA_039201085.1 Myxococcota bacterium
CCGCAGTGGCGTGGGCGCGTTCTCTTGTCTCGTTCATGCTTCCTGCTCCTGTGCGTGATCGACCGCAGGCTCGTCGACGAGGGCGGGCGCCAACTCTTTGCGAAGCGCCGCGTCCACGTCAGACCAGGGTGCTTCGCCGCGGAGCGCCTGCTCAAGCGCCGGCGACTTGCCCTCCACATGTACGCGGCAGGTGACTTCACGCTGCCCGGCACGAACGAGGGCTTCTTCGCGCGCTGAGCGTCTTGGCTTCGGGCGATGAGCCCGTCTTCCGGGCGACGACACCAAATACGAAGCGCTTTGGGAACCACCGGCTGGCCTACGCGACGCTCGCGCCGGCGTCGCTCGTCGATGCGTCGGCCCGCTTTGGAACGCCGAGCACGGTCTCTCGGTAGTGCAGGAAGAGGCTCTGCACGATGCTAAGCACGGGCACGGCGAGGAGCGCACCGGCAATGCCGAAGAGCGCTTCGCCTGCGAGCAGCGCGAAGATGACGAGAACTGGATGCACCTTCGCTGAATCGCCCATGATCTTAGGGTTGAGCAAGTTCGCTTCGATTTGGTGGATGCCCACAATCCAAAGGAGCGTGAAGACAGCCGTCGACAGGCCGCTCTGAAGCGCGATGACCACCGCGGGGATCGTGCTGATGATCGCGCCGAAGATCGGAATGACACTGAGCAGCGTCGCAACGAGCGTGAGAATCGGCCAGTAGCGGAGATCCAGCAGGTAGAAACCGATGCCGCTGAGCACACCGTTCACCAGCGCAATGAGCAGCTGACCGCGCACCACACCGGCCAGGCCGCGGTCGATGCGAAGCACGAGGCGGTCGAAGTTCCGGCGGCGCCGCTGGGGCCACATGCTCCGAAAGAACGCCAGGATGCGGTCCGAAGTGATCAGCATATAGGCCGAGAGCATGAGCATGATGAAGAAGGTGAAGACGCCCTTCACTACCGTGCGAATCACGCTCTGCGCCGTGGCGAGGAGCGCGCCGGCGGTCGAACGGGTATCCGTCGCCATGCTCTCGAGCGCCTCTGAGAGCGCTTCGCTTAGATCGCCCTCATCATCCTCGTTCAGCTCGGCGGCCGTGATGCGGTAGCTCGCGCCCTCGGGCTGGACGATGAGCCCGTGCTCGGGAAGGTCGATGCGATAGCCATCGCCGTTTGCAAGGGCCCGTACTTCGATGTGTTCACGATCCTCCACAGGCGTAGCTGCGTCTGGAGTTGGCTCCGGCGCGGCTTCCGGCACCGCGCCGTCCGTGGACTCGGCCATCGCGCCGCGCAGCCGCGCCTCCAGCTCCGGCACCCATTCATCGCGAATCTGCGCCACCGTTTCGGGCAGCTCCCGCGCGAGCAGCTCCACTTCCGCCGCCAGGCGCGGAACGCCGAGCGCAAAGAAGCCAAAGAGCAGCGCCAAGAGCGTCATGTAGATGGCGAGCACGGCAACCCAGCGCGGCAACCCGCGGCCGCCACGCCCCTTGCCTTGGGCCCATGCGACGAGCGGTGAGAAGACGTAGGCGACGACCACGGCGAGAAAGAACGGCAGCAAGACGGCGCGGGTCGCGAGCAGCGTGAGAAGGGTCAGCCCGCCCCAGAAGCCAAAGAACAGGAGGCGCTTCTTCGCCGGCTTGAGGCGCGGCGTTTCGCTGCCCTGCTCGAGCCACTCGCCCGTGAGCGAAAGGCGCTCTTCGGCCGACACATCCTTGTTCTGGCCCTCGTCCTCTGCCATTGCTGAGGACGGAGATAGTCCACTTTGCGGCGATTGCGAACCCCAAGGGATCGATTGCCCGGACGTCGCTTCAACTTTTTTCGAGCGCATCGGGAACTTCGTGGGCGTCGCGGCGTCGCCAGCTTCGAACCCGTGCCGCTTGCCGGCACCGCCACTTCCCCTGCCTCGAAGGAGCGAGAGCCGATGCACCCGTCCGTCCGCACCCCAAAGCCCGGCGCAATGACCCAAGCAATGCGCTCCCTCGGCGATAGGCCAGCTCGAACCCAGCTTCGCCTGGCGCTCATTCGGGGTGGGCGCATCGTCCGGGAACGTCTCGTTCCAGAAGGAAGGGGTGTGAGCATTGGGGAAGACGAGACGAACGAGCTGGTGATGCACGGCGCTGGCCTTCCAGGGCGCCTGCAGCTCTTCGACGTGCGCGACGGCGTCTACCACCTGCGGCTTCAGGACGTGAGTGGACGACTGCGTATGGGCGACGAGGTGAAGAGTCTCGATTCGCTGACGGGCGATGCGGTGGCGCTCGACCACGAATCACGCGGCCGGGTGCAGCTTGGGGATGCGGTCGTGCTCTTTGAGTTCGTCAGCGCCCGACCAAGCGCCGTGATGCCGCTGCCGGCAGCCATGCGAAACGGCCATTGGCGCAATATCGATTGGCTATTCACGGCCTTTGTGGTCTTCACCTACGTGACGTTCTTTGCCGGCGCGCTCTACGTGGAGAACTCCGATCGGGAGATCGAGGCGGAGATGCTGCGCGTGCCGGACATCTACGCGCGACTCGTGTTTAGCGAACCCTCGCCGCCGCCGGAGCCGCTGCGCACGCCCGAACGCGTGGTGGAGGCGGATCCGGAACCCGAGCGAAGCGATTCCGAGCCGGCGCCTTCACGGGCACGCGCGCAAACGGACCGTACGCGCGCGTCGACCGACTCGGACGCGCCGGCACCGTCCGATTCACGCATTGCCGAACAGGCGAGCCAGGCGGCTCAGCAGATGATCATTGGGCGGCTCAGCAACGAGGTGAGCGCGCTCGCTGATGTGCTGCGTGATGGCCAGCCCATGGGCTCGATCGACGAGGTTATGCGCACGGTGAGCGGCGTCGATATCGCGACGCGAGGAAGCGACCGCCTGCGTGAACGGGCCGGGGGCGGCGACGGCTCCGGAACGGGCCGCGACCTCGGCATCATCGCAGCGTCGCCCCCCTCAATGGCCGTTCAAACCGGCCCGCCGGCGGAACGCGCCGTGCGCGGTACTATCGACGTGCGCCCGGGCGAAGACACCGGAGGCGTCGGCATCTTCAACCCGAACCTGGTACGGCGGCAGATCCGGCGGCGACTGCAGGCGATCACACGCTGCTACGAGCGCGTGATCACACAGAACGGCGGCAACCTCGCGGGCAAGGTCACCGTGGATTTTACGATTTCCGAAAGCGGGACCGTGTCGCAAGTGAGCGCCGTCGAGAACCACACAGGGAGCGAAGCCGTCGCGCGCTGCGTCACGAGTGTCGTTCGCCGTTTTCGCTTTCGGCCGGGCCCTGAAGGCGGATCCGTCAGCTTTCGCTACCCCTTTGTCTTCGCGTCCGACGGAAACTGAGCGCGGGCCAAGCGGCGCCGGCGAAACCCTTCCAGCCAGCGCCGCAGGGGTGCACCAAGCCAGCGAAGCTCAAAGACGTAGAGGTGCATGATCAGCATGCCCCAAGTGAGATCGGCGAAGTCGATTAGAACCAGCAGGGAGAGCTGCAATCCAGTCATCGCCGTCCACGCGAACGCGCGGCCCCGCTTGCTCGCCGCCAAGAGTGGGAACGCGATTTCCAAGACCAGCGTTCCGTAGCTCGCCGCAGCGCGGAAGCCGTGCGGGAGATCGAGCAGCCATGCGCGCAGCGCCGTCGGACGGGCAAGCGGGTTTTCTAGGATCGCGGTGACCGCCGTTCCGTCGAGCCAGGACGGCGACGCGAGCTTCGTAAGGCCCGAATACGCGTAGCCGATCGCGAGCACGGCCCAAAGGACCCGCTTTCGATAGACCGCGCCTCCGCCCATGCCTTCGGCGATGAGCAGCAGCCCCACGAAGGGCAGGCTTGGATTTCGAATCAGAGGGTTTCGCGCGAAGAGGCACGCGAGCACGAACCAAAGCAGCCACGCCGCCGGACGCCGCGCCGGGTGGTCGACGACGAGCAGCAAGGACGCGCCCACGCCAGCGCCGACGAGGGCGCCCGCCGCCGCGGGCGTGTCG
>JBCCRV010000708.1:0-3915 GCA_039201085.1 Myxococcota bacterium
CGCGGGAAGCTTAGAGCGGGACGCACGACGCTCAGAGCAGGACGCACGGAGCACGACGCACTACGCTCGCCGTAGGGCGCTGTTTGTAGAACGCTACCCGACGTCGAGTTGGATGTTGTCCACAGAACACCGGCTGCACGAGGTTCAAGGTATGCAGCAGTACGAACGCGGCTCGATGCTCGCGCGGAGTCGAATCGCGGAGCGGCTGATGCGCTTCGCTCAGCCTGCGAAGGAGCTGCCTGCGGCGTAGATCGCGCCGAGGCCGAGCTGCTCTTCGATGCGGAGGAGCTGGTTGTACTTTGCGACGCGGTCCGAGCGGGAGAGCGAGCCCGTCTTGATCTGGCCGGCGCCCGTCGCGACGGCGAGGTCGGCGATGAAGGTATCGCTCGTTTCGCCGCTGCGGTGCGAAATGACCGCGGCGTAGCCGTTGAGCTCGCCCATGCGAATCGCATCGAGGGACTCGGTGACCGTACCGATCTGATTCACCTTGATAAGAATGGCGTTGGCGACCTCCTGGGTGATGCCCTCACGCAGGCGCTCAACGTTCGTCACGAAGAGATCGTCACCAACGAGCTGAATGGCCTCGCCGAGGCTTTCCGTCAGGTACTTCCAACCGGCCCAGTCGTTCTCGTCGCAGCCGTCTTCGATCGACACGATCGGGTAGGCGTCGCAGTACTTTTCGTAGGCTTCGACGAGCTGGCCCACGTCCAAGAGGTTTCCGTCCAGCGTGTACTTGCCGTTTTCGTAGAACTCGCTGGCGGCGCAATCGAGGGCGATCGCAATTTGATCGCCGGGTTCGTAGCCCGCGCCTTCGATGGCGCGCGTGATGTATGCGAGCGCCTCTTCGTTGGTCTCGAGGTCCGGCGCGAAGCCGCCTTCGTCGCCGACGTTCGTCGCGTGGCCGTCGTCATCGAGAATGTCCTGAAGGTGGTGGAATACCTCGGCGCCGGCTCGCAGCGCTTCGTTGAAGGTCGGAAGGCCGTGCGGCACGATCATGAACTCTTGAATCTCAAGGCCGTTATCGCCGTGGGCGCCGCCGTTGATGATGTTCATCATCGGTGTCGGCAGGATGCGCGCCTGCGAGCCGCCAATGTAGCGCCAAAGGGGCAGGCCTACGGACATGGCCGCAGCGCGGCAGGCAGCCATCGACACGCCGAGGATCGCGTTGGCGCCGAGCGTCGACTTCGTGGGCGTGCCATCGAGCTGAACCATAGCAAAGTCCAGCGCCGTTTGGTCCAGGGCGTCGCGACCGAGCACCTCCGGTGCCAACGCGTCACGCACGTGCGCCACCGCCTTTTGCACCCCTTTGCCGCCGTAGCGCTCGCCGCCGTCACGAAGCTCGAGGGCTTCATGCTCACCGGTGGACGCACCAGACGGGACCGCGGCGCGGCCGAAGGCGCCGTCGATTAGCTCGACCTCCACTTCGATGGTGGGGTTGCCACGGCTGTCGAGGATTTCGCGGGCGCCAACACGGGTGATTTCGCTCATAGGGCTGCGATAGCAGCACGCTCTGAGCCGTCAATGGTTCAAGCGCTGCGCCGCCATTTGCGCGGCCATCGCCTCCGTTGGCATCGCTGCGCTCCGCGCTCGCTCGAGGAGCTGCGACGCCGTATCGCCAAGTCCCTCGATAAGCGGTGTCCGGTCGGCCAGACCCATCACCGTGCGGCCGATGCCGTCCACGACGGCGCCGGCGCTGGCGAGCACGTCGGGAACGTGAACGATGCCGCGCGCGTGCAGCACCCCCGCGCCGCCCCCCGCACAAACGTTGTTGGCGGCGCCGCACACGATCGATGCCCGCACCCGGCGAGCCGCGGCGTCATCAAGCACGCCGCCGCGGGCGCAGGGCGCCAGTACATCGACCTCGCTGGTCAAAAAGTCCTCCGGCTCGATCGCGATCATCGACGGGTGTGTCTGCGCCAGCGCCTCCGCGCGCCCTCGGTCGATGTCGCAGACGCGTACGTCGCACCCGGCTGCGACGAGCGCGCGCGCATAGGCCGTTCCGATGGCGCCGCAGCCCTGAACCGCCACGCGCAGCCCCTCGACTTCACGTCCGACGAAGCGCGACGCGGCGCGAAGGCATGCAAGCGCACCCTGCGCAACCGACTCGGCGAGAACCGCACCCTGATGAACATACTCACAGGTGCTTGCCACCGCGGAAAGGTCTGCATCCGTCGTTCCGTAATCGCCGGCACAGCGGTAGAGGCCGCCAAGCTCCTGAACGAACGCACCCAGCGACGCAAAGGCCGCGGCGCGGTCGACGAGCGCGTCCGCTATGACGACCGTCTTCGCGCCGCCCGCGTCGAGCCCGGCGAGGGCGCATTTGAGGGTCATGGCGGCCGCGAGCCGCCGCGCGTCGGCGAGGGCGTCCGCTTCGTCGGCGTAGGTGGCCGTGCGAATGCCGCCGGCTGCGGGTCCGAGGCGCGTACTGTCGACGACCAAGAACGCCCGAAGGCCACTGGAGTGCTGGAACACGAAGGTGCGCTCCGCATCGGCGAAGAGGCGACGAAACTCAGCCACGGCGCCAACCATGACCGATCGGCGGACCCGGTTCGAGGGCTCCCGTGCCGCCGAGCGCGCTTGGCGGCTCAGCCCATCGAGTCGGGTCGACATTTCAGCGGGGACACGTAGGGTCTCGCCCCATGGGCACAATGCTCTTAATTCCGTGGTTTAAGCTCGATCCGATCGACGCGCCGCTCCCCTGGCTCGCGGGAGTGCTTCTCGTCGGATGCGCGCTCGCGGCGTTGAATCCACGCTGGCGTCAGCAGGCCCAGTCGATGGCCGGCTTCACGGCCGTCGCGTCCCTTCTTTTCATTCGCATGAGCACCGGCGGTTTCGACGCGCTCGGCGATCTCGATACGCTCAAGGAAATCGTCGTTCCGATCCAGCCCTTTGGCATTCTTGTCGCCACCGGAGTGATTCTCGGCACACGCCTAGCGGAGGCGTACGCGAAAAGCCTCGGCATCGATCCCTACCACCTCGCGGACTTTGCCACCCACGCGGTCTTCACGGGCTTCGTGTTCGCGATGCTGCTGAACGCGATCTTCTACGAGACGGAGGACTTCCTTCGCTTCCTCTCAAGCCCCAGCGGCAACCTGAAGTGGTTTGGCCTCTCGTCCTACGGCGGCTTCATCGGCGCGATGGTCGGCATCTACATTTGGCGCAAAAGGCGCGGCCTTCCGGCCTGGCCGCTCTCGGACGCCGTCGCCTTTGGCTTTCCCCTCGGCTGGATGTTCGGCCGGACGGGCTGCTTTGTGGTGCACGACCACCCGGGCAAGGTCACGGACTTCTTTCTCGCCGTGGACAACTACTACGAGGCGGGGCAGCCCCGTCACGACTTGGGGTTTTACGAGATCCTCTACGCCGCGGTGATCATGGGCATCTTCCTGCTGATTCGAAAGAAGTGGCCGGTCACGCGCGACGAGAACGGTACCGCGAAAGGCGGACGACCCATGGGCCTTTTCGTCGGCCTCATGCCTTTGCTCTACACGCCGGGCCGCTTCTTCCTCGACACGCTTCGTGCGACGGACCTTTCGAGCGCCGACAAGCGCTACCTAGGGCTTACGCCGGCGCAGTACGCGTCGATCGGCATGCTGATCATGGCGGTCGTGCTGCTCCGGCGCGCCTTCACGAAGCCCGAGTGGGTGATTCCCGATGCGCTGCGCCCCAAGACGGTGAAGCCGGACGCGGGCAGCGAACCAGAAGCGAAGAAGGAAACGGACGCGAAGCCCCAAAAGCAAGCCAGCGAAACGACCGGAGCTTCCAAGTCCTCCTCCTCCACGAAGCGCCGCAAGAAGAAGAAAAAGCGCTGACGGCGCCAAACGCACGGGCCTGCTAACGTTGTGGCGATGGCGGCCGTTGGACAGAACGTGGACGCGGTGCGCCTGCTTCGAACCCAGCGCGGCCGTGAAGCCGCCC
>JBCCRV010000709.1:0-3913 GCA_039201085.1 Myxococcota bacterium
CGGCGGTTCGGGCGGCGTTCCCGGAGGCGGGGCGGGCGGCGACGGTAGCTCGAGTCAGGGCGGCGGGGGGGGCGGCGGCTTTTCAGCGCTCGCGACCGCGCTGCCCGTCGACGCCGACACATCGCTGCTCATCGCAGGAGGGGGCGCGGGGTCGGGGGGCGGCGCTCCGCGCATCGCCGGCGCGGGGGGCGGCGAAGAGGGCCAGGACGCCAACGGCGGCGGCGGCACGCAAACGGAAGGCGGAGCGCCCGCGGGCGGCGGAACCGGAGGCAGCGCCTTTCAGGGCAGCGCCGGCGGCCGGCAGCGCGAAGGCGACGGCGGCGGCGGCGGCGGCGGCGGATGGTTCGGCGGGGCCGGCGGCGGCGGCGCCAACTCGGATGCGTTCGGCGGCGGCGGCGGAAGCGGCTATGCATCGCCCACGCTGCTCGATTCACGGCTAGAAACGGGCAATCAAACCACGCCCGCAAACCTTGACGCCATCGATCGCATGGGCGCCGGCAGCTCCGGCGCTGCGGGCGGCGTGGTCCTGCGCTGTCGCTAACGAAGAGCGCGCGTCTTGCGGCGTCACGTGCGATCGACGCGAGCGGCCAACGAGCGCCATGGATTCACAGCGCAGCGTTCTGAATGCAAATCACCGGAAAGCCGGCTGTGCTGGCCACGCAGTTGATGGTGAAGCCGCCGTTGTAGCCATCGAAGAGATCGATCGACGCCGTGAGGCCCGAGCGCGCAACGTCCGTGGCAGCAGGGTCACCTGGCCCAAGGGTCCAGCCGCGGCAGCTGTTCGCAGCCGTGCTCACGTCCCCCGCCCCGGACCAAACGAAGTCCGCGCCGTAAGACCCGTCGGGCCGTTGGTTGATGGGCGAACGCAGCGTCGAGCCGAGTTCGGCGGCCGTAGCCACGAGCGTGCCGTCTGGGCGATACCAAGGGCCCGAGGCAGTGACGCGCGAGCGCGCGCTTGAGCCGTCGTCGGTGATGAGCGCCACGAACGTACCCTCCGGAACGGGGCCTCCAAAAAGCGGGGCGGCTTCCTGGTCACAAAGTGCATCAAAGCTGGAGGTGCCACCGCCCGACGGCAGGGGAGCGAGCGTCACGAAGGCGAGGGCCGCATCGTCGGGCGCCTCGGGCACCTCCACCTCGACCTCGCTGTCTGTCTGAAAGCAGTACACGCGCGCGGGCTCATCGCAGCGAACGCGGCAGTTATCGCCGCCGGTGCATACGAAGGGCAGGTCCTGATCAAAGCCTCCGCAGTCGGGGTCGGCGACGGGAAAAGGATTGCAGTCCGTACGCGAAAGCGAACCGGTCCCGCGGTCGTCCACCCAGAACCGAAAGGTGCTGCGCGGGTCGCCCATCGGCCCGATCGCCAAGCTATCGTCAACCCAGTCGCCGCAGTTGGCGTTGTTGCCTGCAGGCGTTGTCCCGTCGGCCAACGAACCGGTCGCAACGCGCTCGGTGCGATCAAACCCGGCCTCGTCGTAGCGGATCGGATTGCGCAGGGCTCCGGTACCGACGAGATCGCTAAAGGTGACGGCTACCACTTCGCCGAGCGTATTCACCCACCCGGCCCGTGGAGTAGCAGGCTGCACCGCTTCGCGCGCGCCTTGCGTGCTCGTTCCAAAAAACGCAGCGAACGTACCCACGAGACCCGCCCGCTCCGCCAAGCGCTGGCAATGCGCATCGACGACGGCGTGCGGATCGCGAGGGGTACCGTCCGGAGCGAGACCCCAGCGCCCCATGGGCAGCTCCTCCAACACGCCACCGACGTCCTCACTCACCACCGATGAGCTCACGAAGGCCACGTTGGGTCCGGGTTCGACGGCGGCGTCTGCGTCCGTGTCCACGTCCGCATCCATGCCCAAGTCCGCGTCCATGCCCACGTCGGCGTCCTCGCCCATGTCTTGATCCATGGCCACGTCGACCGGTCCCGCGTCGACGGCCGCGTCCGGGCAGTCGCCGGAGAGTGTGCACGGATCAACAAAGGAAAGCGGCTCGCACGTTCCGCGACGGCACACCGCATCGTCAGGACACTCCACATCGAGGCACGTGTCTTCAAAGGTCAACGTGAGCGTGAGCGTACGTCCGGCGGCCCAGCCGCTATCGACGCCCACGGTGATCGATTCGCCCGAAGCCAGCGTTGCCGTCGCGCGCACGCGAAACACGCGGGAAGCGTCGCCGCCGGTAGGAACCAGGGCGATGCGCAGCGGGAACGGGCTTGTTGCCCCAGGCTGCCGCAAGGGAATGTCCCCGCCCTCCGGGTTCGCGACGTAACGAACGGCGGAGGGCGGCATGCCGAGGGCCGACGGGGTCTCTGCGCCGATAAAGAAGACCTCGACCGCCTGCACCTGCGCGCCCAGCTCGGCGCTGCCGGCCAGGATCAAGTCCACCTGCGTTCGCGGATCTTCGCTGCAGCCCAGCGCAAATACACACGCGCCCAAGAACGCCCAGCGCTTCATCGTGCCCCCAGCCCTTCGAGCACGACGCCAAAATCACCGGGGTTGGGATCCTGCGTGCCCCCGCTCGTCGCCACAACGGCCACGGTCACTGCCGCGCCCACAGCGACGACCCCGACGATGGTCCAAAACCACCACTTCGACGCGACACCGCCTTCGTCCGCTTCTTCATGCTGCGCGCTGGCGGCCGCGTCGGCGTTCGCCGCACTCGCTTGCTCGCGAAGCACGCGGTCGCGGTTGAGCGCCATGCGAATCGAGCGGATCCGTCCTTCGACGCTGGCACGGTTTTCCGTGTCGGGAACCGCTTCCAAGTACCCCTCATAGGCCTCCAGCGCACGCGCGTCGCGACGCGCGCGATCGGCGGCGAGGCCGATGTTGTAGAGCAACTCCGGGCGGCCGCTCAATTCGTAAGAGGTCTCAAACCGCTCAAGGGCTTCTTCAAAGCGGCCGGCGTCGTACGCGGCACGGCCCGCGAGAAAAAACCCACGCGCCTCTTCCGAGTTGTCCTCAGGAGGCGCCTCCTGCGCCATCGCCGCGTTGGCGAGCGCCGTGAGTGCGAAGAAGACCAGGAGCCGCAAGCGAGCCATGGCTCGAAAGGTACCAAACGACGGGCAAAAACGAGTGACGATCGCTCCACAAACCCCGCTTCGTTTTGCGAGCATCCGAGCGCCGATCGCACCATGCGACGGGCACGAAGCCGTCAAACGCGGAACGCCATGCCAGAAGCGGCGTATTCAACCCGAAGTGGCGCTGAAGCCGCTCGCGGCCGATGGAACGACTAAGCTCCTACAAACGCGGAACGCCATGCTTATCGGCGGCATGCTCGACCAAACGAGCATGCGCCGCCTCCAGAACGGCAAAACGCACGACGAGCTTTTGCTCCGGCGCTTCCTCGGTGAACGTACGAATCGCCCCAAGCATGGCATCGACCGAGAGAACGGACCCCAGGCCACCGTGACCCGCGCCGAGAAGTGGCGTGCCCAGGCGCTGGCCAGGGATGGTTTCGATAGCCGATTCCAAAAACGCGTGGGTGCACGAACGCACGCGCGAGGGACCGGACGACCCCCCCGTTTCCGGGTCAAGCCTGTACGGGAAACGGTCCGCGCTGGAGCGCCTGGGCGAGGCCGATGTCTTCGATCACGTCGCCATGCGCCGGCACGATCCGCTCGGCGGAAAGGTCGAGGAGCGTTCCGATGCTCGCGCGGTACGTGGGCTCGTCGCGGACAAAACGCTTCCACAGGCGGCTCTGCCCCGGACCGCCCAGCGTTCCCGCAAACCAACCGAAGACCACGCGGCTCATGAAGCTCTCGGCGTGAGCGATGTTAAAGACCAGGTCCGTAACGACGAGCGACGAACTGCGCGGATCGAACACGACCCACTCGTCGATGGCTTCGGCGCCCTCGACCCGGACGAGCTGCAGCGGCCCAAAGGCGAAGTTCTTCATCGGCTCGAGCGCCCGGCCCGCC